>JAZDHD010000040.1:0-42507 GCA_043806215.1 Pseudomonadota bacterium
CGTGGGGCGGGCGTCCCTGCCCGCCGTCTCCCCGGCGCAGGCCGGGGTCCAGGAAAAAAGGACTGGTTCCCGGCCTACGCCGGGAAGACGCTTCAGCTTGTGCGACCGTATTTATGCCTTAAGACACTTGGGTTCTTCGGCGAGGGATGCGTAAACAAATATGGGAGGAGCGCGTAGGGATGCGAGTGAACTGGTCTTTGACCACAAAACTGACTTGCTGGGGAATAGGCATGGCGCTCATAGTCTTTGCGCTGTCGGCTTTTGCAATATCAAGACTGGACCAGTTGCAGGCATACTCGGACAAGGCACGGTCGGAGGCCGTGCAGCCTCTGGAAGATTCTGCACGGTTCGTGGTGGCATTCGCGACTGCACGAGGCCAAGTCCACGACCATATAGCCGAATCGGATCCCGCGCAGATGGAAAAGATGGAAACGGCCATCGAGTCTGCTTTGAAAGACGCGGAGACTCTCATAACGAGTCTCGGTTCCGGTGACGACGGCGAGGAATTCAAGAAACTATGGGGCGGCCTTTCTCTCCTCATGAAGGACGCCCGGGAGAAAAGCAAGAGCTTTCTCAAACTCGAGGCCTTCGATGCAATCAACGGCACCCAGGCTCTCAGGCAAACCCTGGCCCTTGAACAGAGAATTGCACAAGTGCTGGGCCGGGCGGTCAAGCAAACACAGGAGTACCAGATCAACAGCCGGATCCTAATGGATCGCATACGGTACTACATGGTTGTCGCCGGCGTTGCGGCGTTCGTTTTGTCGGTACTCGTCGGGGTCCTGCTGGCTCGCTCCATCGGACGCCCGTTGAGGATGTTGGCAACCATAGCGGCACGAATCAGCAAAGGCGACTTGCAGGTCCAGGTTCCCAGTCAAGGAAGACGTGACGAAATCGGACTTCTCTCGCGAGCGTTTCAAACGATGATAGAGGACCTGAGAAAACAGATCGGCCGGATTCTCGCGGGGGTCGGCGTGCTCAATTCCGCTGCGTCGGAAATTTCGACCACCTTGACCCAACTGTCGGCCAATGCTCAAAATGTGGCCGCTTCTCTGACGGAAACCTCCACGACTGTGGAACAGGTGAAACAAGCGGCCCGGGTAGCCGGGGAAAAGGCTCAAGACGTCGTAAAGACGGCTCTCCGGGCTGTGGAAGTCTCTCACCAGGGCAGCCGGGCTACCGAAGAGACCGTGGAACGGATCAACCTCATCCGAGAGGAGTCGGAATCCATTCGTGAAACAGTGGTCAAGCTGAGCGATCACAGCCGTGCGGTGGAAGAAATAATCGGGGTGGTCCAGGACATTGCAGACCAGTCGAAGCTCTTGGCCGTGAATGCCTCCATCGAAGCGGCCCGGGCCGGGGAACAAGGCAAAGGTTTTTCGGTGGTCGCTCACGAGATCAACAGCCTGGCGGACCAATCCAAAGAGGCGACTCATCGAGTGACTTCGATCCTGAGGGAGGTCAGGCAGTGGATCGGCGCAGTGGTGGCGGCCACTCAACAAGGCATCAAGGCCGTAGATAAGGGGGTGGAGCAATCAGTGGTCGCCGGTGAATCCATTGCAGTGTTGAGCTCGATTGTTGAATCCTCCTCGCAGGCGGCAAGCGTGATCGAGGCGGCCGGCGAGCAGCAATTCGCCGGGGTGGATCAAGTCTCCACCGCAATGAAGAACATCGAGAGAGCCCTGGGACAAAACCTATCCGGCATGGAGATGTTGCGGGAAACGGCAACAAAGGTGGGGGCCTTGGGCGAAGAACTGCAGCAGCTGGTGGAGGAATATCGAATATAGGACGCGGGATGTGAACGGTGGTTCACCGCCGGGACCGGCGTCCCCCTGCGGAATCAAGAAGTGCGTCACCATAAGAGGTTCAGATCCAAAAGGGAGAAGCAATCAACCGTCAAGCCATGCTTCCGCTTCGGCACGGGATACGAAAGACTTCCGTTTGGCGGCGTATTCATCCGAGGCTGCCGCGGCTGCTTGCTCGGTCGTATATCTGCCGAGAATCCTCTTTCCCCAGAATACGGCCACTTTCTTTACTCCTGCGTCGGATATGACCTTCATTCCCCGGGAAAACTCGTCCTTGAGGAAGTGGGCTCCGACCTGAGTATAGTCGCCGATTACGGTGAACCCCGGATTCATCTGCGAGCACGTCTTACGCCAGTCATCCGCAAAATGCTTGAACAGTTCCGGCTCGACGATGTCGCCCCAGGCCTCGAATAAGACCCGATTATTCCGGGAGTCGATTGACATTCTGTATTGTTCCCGTTCCACTACGACTCTCGTCATGGCATTCTCCCGCTTCTCGTCCGATCCATCGGTTGCGGAGTTGTGTCGTCCTCCCCCTCGTCCGAAATGTCGGCGACAGACTCTAGAAAATAGATGAGCATAACCCGGCCGTCAATCGCGAAATCGAATCATGTCCCCCGATTGCCGGCGGCCCCCACGGCCATACCTCTAAACCAAGAGGCCCGATGGATGATGGGCGTATTTCGTGACACTCCCTTAGTGTTTTATGGCGTGAATACGGTCGCACATTCTGCTCCTGTTACCGAGTCTGAGAACTGGAACCAGAGCGTTCCGGGCACGGAGGCCCGGGCTACGGTAGGGGCGGACCTATGTGTCCGCCCGCATTTGGGCGTACACGCAGGTGCGCCCCTACCCCGCGGGACGCGGGATGGGACCGGCGTCCCTGCCCGTCTCCACGGCGAAGGCCGGGGTCCAGAAAAAGAAGACTGGATCCCGGCCTACGCCGGGAAGACGGGTGAGCCTCTGTGCTGGTCTCGGCCTCGCTAATGCTGGGAATCCGCGACCGTATTTATGCCATCGAGCACTTACGTAATTCGATCCGCGGGTCCCGTCACCCATCTTTCTTTAGCCGGCTCATTCTACACCAATCCATCAAAATGTGCCGCCATGAGCCGACTCCATTCGCACCCCGGTCAATCTATCACGGTCCCCGGGCACCGTTGATTTTGCCGTATCAACGTGTTATGCCTCCGTAACCGCCGTCACCGGTATCGGGAGAGGCATACGCATGCTGAGAGTTCTTGCACCTGCAAAAATCAATCTCCATTTACGGATCCTGGGAAGACGTGAAGACGGGTATCACGAACTTGAGACCGTGTTTCAAGCCATAGATCTCGCCGATGAGCTTCTCATCGGAAAGGCCGACAAGGAGACGACCCTCGATGTCCCCGGGCATGAGGATCTCGAGAACGATTCAAATCTTGTGATCCGGGCGGTGCGTTGGCTGGAAGGCAAGACTGGACGCAGGCTCCCCGTGGCCGTTCGGCTCGTGAAGAATATCCCGACGGCCGCGGGGCTGGGGGGAGGCAGCACGGACGCGGCAGCGGCTCTTCTCGGCGTGCGGGCTCTGTATGGACTGGAGCTTAGCGAAAACGAGCTGCTCGATGGGGCGGCCGGACTGGGAGCGGACGTTCCGTTCTTTCTCGTCGGCGGCACCGCGGTCGGGGAAGGTATCGGCGAACGTCTCAGCCCCATTGCGTTGCCGCTGGACTATGCGTTGGTGCTCGTGAATCCGCGGTTTTCCGTTTCCACTGCAACGGTCTTTCGCAACTTCTCCAAGACCTTGACAGGGGAGTCAAGGAACGGTAGGCTATGGCGGATTATTGATCGGTCACGTGGGATCGGGGAATTGCTCCACAATGACCTTCAAACCACGGCCGAAAGACTCTATCCGGAAATCTCCGACGTCCTGCGGGCATTGGAGGGTGCCGGTGCGGAGCAGGTATTGATGACGGGGAGCGGGCCCACGGTATTTGCCGTCGTAAGGGAGGGCCAAACTGAAGAAATGATAAGCCGTATGCCCGAGAAGTGGAACTGCTTCTCGGCTCGCCCCGTCGGAACAGGCATGGTCATTGAATAGCCGATAGATTGGCCGCTCATGGCGGAAGCGGCCCTGCTGGGGTGTCGTCAAGTGGCAAGACACGGGTCTTTGGATCCCGCATTCGGAGGTTCGAATCCTCCCACCCCAGCCAACCTGCAAGAACAGAGCTCCGTCGGAAATCATACGGGAGCATCAATCCCAAGGGCATGCAAACAGGGCTGTTGTCGGCGAGGAGAGATCTGCGGGGATCGGTATTTCTCTGAATCGCGATAAACCATTGACTTGGGATCTGTCCGACAGTACAATGCGAGATTTCGTTTACCGGTATTACCCCCGAGAGGTGACGTATGGCATCCAAATCGTTGAACACGAGAGAATTGCAGAAGAGCAGATACCAGAGCTTCATGGAAACTCGAACAAATGCGTTGAAAGAGAAGGGCGTCGCCGCCCCGGACTTGGCCAAGGACCCCAAGATCAAGCAGGTCAAAGCTAAGATCAAGCAGGTCAATGCAGCCATAGCCCGCATCTCGTTCCTTGAAGAGCAGACGAAGCAATTGGAGGAGAAGAAGGCCCAACGGAAGGCCGACGCGGAAGCGCTGAGGGCGGCAATGATAGCCGGCGAGACCGGGAAGAAAGAAAAGAAAAAGAAAGCCGAAGAAAAGAAAGACGCTGCGGCAGGGAAGAAAAAACAAGGCGGTGCAAAAGCTCCGGCAAAAGGAAAGCCGCAGCCGAAAAAGAAGGGCAAGTAGGATACCTCCCGGCGCGTATCTTTTACATGGTCCAAGCGGCTGAAGGATCTGCCTCTCGTCTTCTTAACGGATGATGCGAAGAACCGGCCGGCCCCGGCATCCTCAGGCACCACTGCAGACCGAGAGCAGAGCCTTGCTTAAGGAATCATGGATACCTCCTCAATTCAGCAGATTGTGACCCAGCTCGTTCTCATTGCCCCCGGGTTCTTGTTGGCAATAACCGTCCACGAGTACACCCACGGGTACGTGGCGTTCAGACTGGGCGATCCGACGGCCAAACTCGCCGGTAGGTTGACCTTCAATCCCATCAGCCACTTGGACCCCATCGGGACGGTGGCCCTGGTTCTTACCAGGATGATCGGGTGGGCCAAGCCGGTTCCCGTCGACCCACGCTACCTGAAGAACCCCAGACAGGACATGTTGTGGATAAGCCTGGGAGGCCCGGCCGCAAACATGGCGGCCGCGGTGGTACTGGCGCTCGTACTGCACATCATCGTATTCCTTTTCGAGGGGAGACCGGCAACTCAGGTATCGGACTACTTCGTGGGACCGCTCTTTCTCATCCTCCGATTCGCTGTCCGCATCAATGTGGTGCTGGCCGTCTTTAACCTGATTCCCGTCCCCCCGTTGGACGGTTCCAGTATTCTGGCCGGGTTGCTCCCGCGGGACCTGGCATTTCAGTACGAGAAGCTGCAGCCATACGGGTTCATTATACTTCTCCTTATCATCTTCACCGGCGCCGTGAACTACATCATCGTTCCTCCCATCACGATTGTTGAAGGACTACTCCTGGGCGGACTGGGCTGATGCATGTCCTACGAAATCAAGTTGGAGGTGTTCGAAGGCCCGCTCGATCTGCTGCTGCACCTCATCCACCGCAATGAAGTAAGTATCACGGACATCCCCATCGCGTTGATCACGCAACAGTACCTGGAAACCATCGAGTTGATGAAATCCCTGAACCTGGATGTTGCCGGAGAATACCTCGTGATGGCGGCCTATCTCACGCACATCAAATCCAGGATGCTCTTGCCGGTGGATGACGAAGGAGATTCCGAGGAAAAGGGAGAGGATCCCCGCGACGAATTGGTGGCTCACCTGTTGGAATACAAGCGCTACAGGGAAGCGGCGGAAAACCTCTCCGAACGGCTGTTGCTGGATCGGGACGTATTCTCCAGGGAAGCTCAAGAAGATTCGGCGGAACTGCCCAAGTCGCAGCAGCCCCTTAGTGTAGGGCTCAATGAACTTCTTGCGGCGTTCCGGGACATCACGGCGCGCACCTCGCGTCGCGACCTGATTGAAGTGGAGCCGGAACGCCTTCTGGTTAAGGACAAGATACGAGAAATTTTGGATCTGTTGCAGACGCAACCGTGGATAACGTTCGGATCACTGTTTGAAAGAGACGTTTCGCGAATCAATATCCTTACGACCTTTCTTGCTCTCCTGGAAACGGTCAAGCTTCAACTGGTGCGTGTCTATCAGGATCAGCCTTTCGGCACCATATTGATCTCACGCCGCGTATCCGTGGAAGACGGGGAGGATTCGTCGGGCCCGTGCGAGCCTTAGGAACTGTCAGGCAATAAATGTAGCGACGGTGACGGATCTTCGTGGGACGGGCCTCCGTGCCCGTCATTTACCGCAGGCAGGGATCCCGCGTTCCGCGGGGTATGTTTTTACGGGGTCGGTCCCCAAGGGAGGCGGAGCCTCCCGGTTGGCATTCCCAGGCAGAGCCTCGGAACGAGAAAAATACGGTCGCACAACCTGAGCCCCGGAAGATGACGGGCAGGGACGCCCGTCCCACGAAACAGGTCTAAACACGCGGTAGCGTCCCGGCCTCCCCGCGTTCCGCCTGGTATGTCTTTACGGGCTCGGTCCACCGGGCTCTGCCCGGTCCTGGACCCGCATCTTCCCTTCGGGAAAGACTTTCATGGTCGGTTGTGATCCCCAAATCATGGGAGGGCACCTGAGGCCGCGGACGCCGATTCGCTTCTCCAAGAAAACCTGTTCCTAATTTGCCTTACGGTAATGAATAACGTACAATGGTTCACGTCGGCGTACTAAGGCTCTTTCCTTGACGGAACCACCGAACCGGAGGTGGTTGCCGCGTGAAGGACCAAGGACGGGACCCCTCGTTTATCAACATCCTCAAAGCCTTCACCCGGGAGGCAACCATATGGACCAATCTTCGAGTTCAGCGCACGTTTACCGTTCACTTTTGTGGGTTATCGTCTTCTGCGGGGCCCTTGCTTTCGGTGTCGTCCGATTGAGAACCAACCTGGTGCCCTTCTTTATGACCCAGCCGTACATGAATGGCGCGATTGTGGCTCTGGGCCTATTCGCCATGCTCCTATCAATTCTGGGACTCCTGAGACTCCTGGTGCAGTCCAACAGAATGGATTCCCTTGCCGGGTCCTTGCAGGCCGATGCAGCTGATTCGGAGAAATCCGTTCATGAGATAGTGAAGTCCGTTGGAGGAGGGTTCGTAACCAACCGTTGTCTCAGGACCCTCGAGTTGATACGCCGGGGGCCTGTGGCCGTCTCAGACTCCCTGACCCTGCTTTCCGACGCGGATCTCGACTCCGAAGAGGCCCGGGGAGTTTTCGTGCGCTACCTTATCGGCGTGATGGTATTCCTGGGGCTTATTGGAACATTCTGGGGAGTCCTGCTCACCGTCGGCGGTGTTCAGAAGGTTCTGGCCGCCTTGGACCCGGCGCGGATGGACGACCCCACACTCTTTGTCACGCAGCTGAAACAGTCCATGGGCGGCCTCCTGGGGGGGCTTTCCACGGCCTTCAGCACATCGCTGTTCGGCCTGGGAGGCTCTGTTGCGGTTGGTTTCGTCGACGTCCAGACCAGGCGGGCACGATCCTGTGTCCTGGCCGACCTGGACCGGTTCGTGGTCACTCGTCTGTTGCCGGCAGGCGCGGCGGAAGTGCAGGCTGAAGCAGTGCTGTCTGTTCCTCGGCCCCCTTTGAGAGCGGTTCCGGTTCAAACCGTGACCCAAGGGCCGGAACCCGCCGGCGGCGATCTGTACATCGTCGCGTCCCAGGAGGCCCTGGCCGAGAATCTCCGGCGGCTCACGGACGTCATCTCCGATCAATCGGCCATGGACGAGAAGGTGGCCGACTCCCTCGTGGAGTTGAAGGGCATGCTCGAGACGCTCCGTGAAGAGGAGATCCTCACCCGCGAAGGCATCTATACCGCGAATCAGTTGCGCCAGGGCATGCTCGAACGCATGGACAACTTGGGCCGCCAGGTTGAGAGGTTCATCAAGGAAACACGCCTTCACAGGGATGAATCCGAAGACATGGGGAAGGCGTTGCTGGATCGGATGAAGCTCGAAGGGGAGATAACCAACAAAACTCTTTCCATGGGTTTTTCCGACCTTGTGCGGAGGCTTGACCCCGCCAGAGCCGGAATCGACAAACGGGGCGCCCCCCAAGAGGACGCCGAGTGATGCGAAGCAGGAGATCAGGAGGCTCCGAGGCGGGATCGGATGTGTGGCCGGGCTTTTCCGACATCATGGTGGGCATACTCCTCGTATTTGTCCTCGTGGTTACCCTGTTCACTATTTCAGAAACGATTTTGTCCCGTACCCTGAGCAAGAAGGACAAGGAACTCCTTCGCCTCCACGACGAGATCTCGCAGAAGACCGAGAAAATGGAGAGCCTCGCGAAGGAGATTAATCTCCAGACCAGGGAACTCGAGAAACTGAAGGCCGAGATCGTCCGGCTGGAAAAGCTCTTTGAGGCCCAGGTGGAGAAGACGGTGGTCTTGGAGAAGCTGCTCACGGCCAGAACCGAGGAGTTGGGATCGGTTACCGTGGATCTGCTCCGCAAATCGGCTCTGCTCGAAGAAAAAGATAAGGCTCTGGCGGAGGAGAGCAAGAAGTTGGAGACGGCTCTGGCCGACGTCGGGGATAAGAGAGCGAGACTGGCCGAACAGGACGCGTTGATGAGCGCGCAGCGGCAAGAGATCCGGACAGCGCTTTCCGATCTGACGGCGAAGACCGTGCTGCTCCAAGAGAAGGAAAAACTGGCTTCCGATTTGGGTCTTCAATTGACGGACACCAAGGGTTCGCTTGCGAAGGCCGAGGATGAAATCAAGAAGAAGAGCGCGGCCGTCACGGAACTCACCGCGACCATGGAATCCCTCAACAGCCGGATAGCCGCGCTCAACAAGAAGATTGCAGAATATGTGGAACAGGTGAACCGGCTGAACGTCATGGTGTCGGAAGCCAAGGAAGTGGAAACTGCGGAGAAGACAAGAGCGTCGGCGCTTCAAAAAGAGATAGCCTCGCTCACTTCAAAGCTGGACGAGATTTCCAAGAGGCTTGCCAAGGCCAAGGAAGACAGAGACAAGCAGTTCCGCATGGCCAAACTGGTGAATCTGCTCGGGGAAAAGGACAAGGAAATCGACCGGCTCCGCAAGTTGGCCAAGTACCGCAGCGAATTCCTAGCCAAGCTGGAAGAGGTCTTTTCCGGCGTCTCGGACATCAAGGTCCAAGGGGACCGGTTCGTCTTCCAGTCGGAAATTCTATTTGACTCGGGCAGTGCGGAAATAAACGAAACCGGAAAGCAGGAACTGGCCAAGTTTACTAAGATTTACAAGGAGATGGTCCCCAAGATTCCCACGGATATCCCGCTCCTGATTCTCGTGCAAGGCCACACGGATATTGTTCCGGTGCGGTCGTCACGGTACAGATCGAACTGGGAACTCTCGTCCGCGCGAGCCATGCAGGTGGTGCGGTACATGATTGAAGAAGGTATTCCTCCAACTCGGCTCGGCGCTTCCGCACTCGGCGAGTTCCACCCGGCGGCCAAGGGTGCGACGCCGGAGGCCCGCAGGTTCAACCGACGTATAGAAATCAAGATTACGACGCTCTGAGCAGTTTTCTTCCATGAATCTCCATTCACCGGTCTACCCACCCGATAACGGCCCTGCCGGAATCTACATTCACGTTCCGTTTTGCACGGGACGCTGCACGTACTGCGCTTTCGTGACCTCCCCCCACGATCCCGGCGCCGAGGAACGTTATGCGCGGTCCGTCGTGAGGGAAATCGGGATTCGAAGCGGGAATTTCGGCTCCGGCCGGGAACCGGAACCCGAGGTGGACTCCATCTACCTCGGGGGAGGCACTCCGTCCCTTCTCAGGCCCCGCCTGATTTCACTGATGATCGAGGCGTGCATGGAGAGCTTCAAAGTGACCACACGCCCGGAAATAACCGTGGAGTTCAACCCCGTCACGGCTTCGCCCGCGGCAATGCGGCAGATTTTCGATGCGGGAGTGAACCGTGCGAGCCTGGGGATCCAGTCCCTGCACGACCGCGAGCTGCGGTCCATGGGAAGGCCTCATACCGCGGCGGAGGCACTGACTGCGTTCCACGGTCTTCGGGATGCGGGCTTTGACAACATCTCCGTGGATCTCATAGCCGGCTTTCCCGGTCAAACAAGGGATTCGGTCCGCACCTCCGTGAAGCAAAGCTTGGCCCTGGGACCGGACCACGTGTCGGTCTATCTCTTGGAACTAAAGGAGGGTACGAAGTTGGCCTCGCAGGTGCGGGAACAAGGCCTCACATTGGACGACGACATGACCGCGGACATGTACGAGGATATCTGTCTGCTGCTCTCGAATGCCGGGTACATGCAGTACGAAATTTCGAACTTTGCCCGTCCGGGGAGATTATCCGGGCACAACCTGAAGTACTGGACCGACAAAGTGTACATCGGAGTGGGCGCGGGGGCTCACGGAATGACCGGGCGGCACCGGTACGCGAATTCGGGGGATCTCGATGCCTATGGAAAGGCCCTGGACGATGGAGATCTTCCCACCGCAACCGTGACCCCCATGTCCGCCATGGATCGGTTCAAGGACGCCCTGATCATGGGCCTCAGGCTGGTTGAGGGAATCGACTTGCGGCATTACGGAGAAGACTACCGAATCGATTGCCGTGCATTCGTGAATGAGACCGTGGGGGATCTCGAGCAGTCGGGACTCCTTGTCCGGACCGGCGACAACCTCCGCCTTACTTCCCGAGGAAGACTCCTCTCAAACCTGGTGTTCGCCCGATGGGTCTGACACCCGACAGGAACAGCGCTTGGGAGGGGCTGAGTTGACACTGCCCTCTCCGTGAACTAGAATTGATACCAATGCGTTGCCACAGATGCCGTTAACGGCGGAGCCTTATGACGGAAAGCTCGTAAGCTCACGATAGCGTGACCGAAGCCCGGAATGACGGCCGATTGAGAGTATATTTATCAGAGGCATGGGGAGAAACGGACATATGGCCCAAAACTCCGACACCATTACCATAAAAGGCGTGGAGATTCATCTCGTGGATCCGCCCTCTCTGGACGTTGATTGGGTGGGAATGAAGGAGCCGCTTACGCAGCTCTTGGCCGCGTGGTCCGAGGACGGACAGGATCCGGCCATGCAGCCCAGGATTCTGGGAAAGCCCGGCGTAGGGAAGACGTCACTGGCGATCACCGCGGCCAAGCACATGAAGCAGGATCTGTACATCACCCAGTGCACGGTGGACACCAAGCCCGAAGATCTCATCGTATCGCCGGTCATCGCGGACAACGGGAAGATCCGCTACGTGGCTTCCCCCCTCGTGACCGCGATGATCCGGGGCGGCGTTTGCCTTCTAGACGAGGGCAACAGGATGAGCGAGAAGAGCTGGGCGTCCATTGCCCCGCTTCTTGACATGCGCCGCAGCGTGTATTCCATCGTCGCCGGGGTGGAGATCAAGGCCGCACCCGAGTTCCGCGTCTGCGTCACCATGAATGAAGACGCGTCGACCTTCGAGGTGCCGGAGTACATCCATTCTCGTCTTCAACCGGCCATACACATGGATTTCCCTACCAGGGAAGAGGAGTACCGCATTTTGCGCGGCAAACTTGACGGTCCGTCCGACGACCTTATCCGCCAGGTGGTCGAGCTGCTCCAGGTGTCCCATGCCAAGGACGAAGACTTGAGCGTGCGCGACGGACTGAACATCGCCCGCTATGCCTACAGGCTCGCAAAGTTCGACAAGAACACCGACGAGCGTAAGGCCCTGGACCAATCCATACACCAGATTACCGGAGAACATCGTGGCACACTCGATGGGCCAAAACTCGTCTGACCCGGTCAGGTTCAGGAACATCACGCTCCTCGGGGTTGTTCACTATCGGATAGAGTTCTCCGTGCTGGTGCATTCATACATCGGCAAGGAGAGGCCCGATTGCATCTGCGTGGAACTCCCCAACGCCCTGCGGCCTCATATTGCCGGCGCTCTCGGTCGGCTTCCCTATCATTCGGTGATTCTGTATGAAACCGCAGAGAAGGAAAACGCCGTACTGATCGTCGAGGGGTCCGACGGCATCCAGGAAGCCGCCCGGTACGCACTGGCAGAGGACATTCCCCTCCGGATGATAGACCCGTTGAGCCTGCGCTATCCGCTGTTCATGGACAGACTTCCCGACGCGTACTTCATCGACGCCATCGGTCAGAAGACATTCATTGAGGAGATCTTGGCCAAGAGCCTCCCGGCGGACGACGAGGAGAATTCCCGCCGCGAGACCTTCATGGCCGCGCAGTTGCAGCAAGCAGCCGGGGAATACGACCGTGTCTTGTTCGTGGGAGGGCTGGCGCACATTCCCGGCATCCTGAAGAAGCTCGGGACATCGCAGGCGCTGCCGATGATGAAGACCGGGGTTTCGGCCGCGGTTGCCGCTCCGCTCCATCCCGACTCGCTCAAGAAGGGCTTCACCGAGATCCCCAGGCTCACGGAAGTCTTCGAGAACTGGCGCAAGACCCCGGACGCTCCTCTTCCGGACAATCGGCATGAGTTGATCCTCTCCCTTATGGAGGCATCGGCGGCCTACTTCACTCACCAGACCCACCAAGAGGTTCCCGACTATGCGAGAGTCACCTGGGCAAAATTCCTGAGAAAATGGCTTAACTTCAAGGGAGAGATCCTGCCGGATCTGTACCATCTCGTTGCAGCGGCCCGTTCGGCCATGGACGAAGATTTCGCGTATCATGTCCACGAATACCTATCCGATTATGCCTGGGCCCATGACCCGCTGGACCCGTCCGCAGTGCTCCTGGACGAAGATAACCTCATGTTCCACGGCCACAAGATCATCCTCCACAAGAAGCTGAGGACCCTCTTTCACTCGGCTCGCAGATACCGCATGAAAGCGGTGAACACCTCGAAATGGAAGGATCACCTCAAACGGAAGTGGGAGACCGCGGACCCCAACGAACTTGACATCTGTTCGTATCCGCCCGAGGACGTGGAGGTGGAGAAGTGGGGCGACACGTTGATCAAGCACGCAAATCACATTCTCCAGACCGTGCAGACCGATGCCGAACCCTTTGTCGCGGACTTCGGCGGAGGTCCTGATGTTCGGGAGACCTTGAGGAGATTCTACGAACAGCGCATCTACGTGAAGACCGAGAATCAGGGCGGGTTGGAATTCGGGTCGGTGGTCGTTGTTTTCGACGAAGACGAAAGATCGGTGCACTACCCATTCCAGATGACCTGGTTGGGAGAACATTCCCAGGAATCGGACATGGCATTCTACTCGACCCTTCCCGGGGCGGAAATCGTCGGTCCCGGCATCTCCAGGCTGGAGCACGGCGGTTTCGTCATGTCCTATCCTCCCATGCGGATGTTCGATGTCTGGATGGACCCCGACTTCGATTTCGTTCCCACGAGGCACGAGCGCCTGCTCGTTGCCGGCATCGCGTATTCCGAGAAGCCCGGCATCGTGTACGTGAGCAAGAAGCCCCCGCCTGCCAAGTGGAAGAAGCTGGCAAAGAGCATGGGCAAGAGGATCATCTACATCCCGTTGGGTTCGCTCAACCCGATCCACGTCAAGAGGATGCGCACCTTTCACATGCTTCAGAACAAGGGCATCCGCAACTTCGCACACGAGTACCTCAAGAGAAATTGAAAAACACTTGACAACAACGAAACGCGCGTAGTACCGTTCCGAAAAACGTGGTACCGTCCAAGCCGGTCTTTAGAACTCTGTCTGATACCCACTTTCATTATTGACCTAAGAGGATATGGGCGTTCGGCAGGTTCCCTCGGGGGAAATGCCAAGGGGGAACCCTCGACTTCCGCGGCCACGGAAGCCAAGGTTAGGTGGGAATAAGGTCTGACTTCCCATTTCCCGCCATTTTCCTTCTTCCATCTGTTCCCGTCAAGAGATTGCAACCGGCTGATCTTCAACGATCCGGATTGTCGGGTTCTCGATCCGGAGACGCGTCTCGTACTCCGTCTTCCTTGGGCCGAGGAACCGGTTGCCGGATTCTGCAATTCAGGAGGATTGTGTGATGTTGCGTTGTGCTTTCTTTATAGCCCTGGTTGTTCTGTTTCTCTCCAGTGCCGTGCCGGGAATCTGCCAAGGCTTCCCCGGCTGCGGTCCCAATGCCTTTCAGGCTCTTGCGCCGTGCAAACCAAGCGGTCCGGCACCAATTTCCCGGACAGTGCAGGTGGATGTACCCGTCCCCTGCGGGCCTGCCGGTTGCCCGCCGGCCATGTCGTGTCCGCCGCATCCGTGTGTTCCGCCGTGTTGTGCTCCGCCGCCGCCGACACGGCCCGTCCAGGTGAGAGTCGACGTCCGCGTGCGTCCCGAGCCTTACGGTCAAAATCGGCAAAGACCCGGGGAGTGCCGGGATTTTGGCGCGTTGGCCCCTGTTATGGAGTTGATGCGGTGGACCCTGGCGGCACCCATCGGTATTTTGGAGACCATTTGCCCGGGCCCGCCAAGTTGTTTGCCCCCTCGGCCAATGTGCGGCCCGTCTTCATGCATGCCCCGTCCAATGGGCCCGGTTGGTTGCCCGCCGCCTCTTGCGCCGATGGTGCCGGTGCCCATGTGTCAAACCGCGGCCTGTGCCGCGCCGGCTCCGTGTCCTCCGCAGAAAGTGCGGCCGAATTGCGTCGGCATTCCGCGTCCGGCTCAGTGGGGCGCGGTCCCTTCGCAGGCACGGTTCTCGCTTAACGGAGGTGCCCGATGAACGGTTTGATAGAGTCTCACCTTTCCTTCGGAATGAAACCGCGGTGCAACGTGGGACTTAGTGCACTGGGACATAAATGCTGTGGAGTATTCTCAAAAACACGCTGTAGCGTCCCGTCCCGCGTTCTGCGCGGGATGCCGGGAGCGTTCAAGGAAGATACCGGCAGGATGCCGGTGCTACTGAAGAATACCGGCACGGATGCCGGCGCTACCAAGACGGGGCGGGTTTCCGTTGACAGCTTGCCGTATTTGGCCGGTGAAGCACGTAGCCACGGAGAAACGACGGAAAGGGCCTTGCGGATCATGCGGGTCCTATGTGCGGTCCTGATGCTTACGGCTGCGGGGTCCCTTCCGGCAATGGCACAAGACTCCCAGTCCAGAGAGCTGGAGCGTGTGGAGATCGAAGCGCCGAGGCAACGGACTCCGCCCAGGACCCCCCGAAGTGACGAAAGCGACCGGTATGACGATTCGGTTCCGTGGGACCCGTCGGCGGCGGATTCGGACAGACGGGCCGGCGAAACCGGAGCGGGATTGGACTCGATCATGCCTTCTCTCTCGGTTGTCACGGAAAAGTCGGCCATATCCATGAGTTCGGAGTCTTTGCCGTCTCAGGTTAACGTTCTGACAAGGCAGGAAATAGAACGTCTTGACGTAAGGAATTTCACCGATCTGTTCAAGAAGATTCCCGGGATGCGCAGCAACTCGTACGGCCAAGGAGAAATCGGCCATGAAATCCAGATCCGAGGCAATGCAGGGTCACACGGCAAGGACACCGCGGTGTTCGTTGACGGCGTTCCGCAGAATTATCCTTGCACGCCCATTGCGCAGTCGGACATTTCCTGGCTGGCTCCTGAAATGATAGATCGGATCGAGGTAATCAAGGGACCGTTTTCCGCCTTGTACGGCAATTTCGCTCAGGCAGGAGTCATCAACATCACCACTAAGAACAGTGAGCCGTCTCCGAGTATCGACATCTCCGGGGCCAGTTACGGCGGCTTTCGGGCAATTCCCATTATAAGCTGGGATTCGTGGTACCCGACTCCCTTTCTGGTCAATGAATACCAAACCATCGACGGCTACAGGGACAATTCCCAAATCAAGAGATTCAGCACATTCAACAAAGGCACCGTTCCCGTCTGGAATGGAAACCTGTCGCTCAGTTTCAACTACTATCGGTCGGATTGGGGCAGACCGGGATATATAAGCCTCAGTCAGGTAAGGAAGCGCATTATCCCGCGGACATATGCGATCGACTCCGCAGACGGAGGCGATCAGCGCAGATGGTCTCTGGCTCTGAACTTCACGCCCACGGCCATGGAGTCCGGATTGTATTTAACTCTCTTCCTGAACCACTACGGTTTTAACAATTTCTCCACCAGCATCGGGTCAGCCCAGACTCTTAGTCACGGCGACCGGATATTCTATGGGGGCCGCGTTTTCTACAACTTTGTCTTCGGAGACTTTGCTTCTTTAGCGGCGGGCGTGGAGAGCAGACACGACAACGGCGGCGTGCAAAATTTCACATGCGTCAACAGACAACGGACCTCCGTCACGAAGGACTATGGTTTGGATCTGGTGAATCGCTCATGGTTTGTGCAGGCTGAGGTGAAGCCATCGGAAACTCTGAAATTCGTGGGAGGGCTGAGAGGCGATTACTTTGGAAACAACGTGGAGAACCGCAAAAAACCCGCGAATTCTGGAACCGGCTATCCGTCGATCGTGAGTCCCAAGCTGGGCCTTGTGATAACCCCGGTCAAGAACGTCAACATATTCGGAAACAAGGGCCTGGGCTTTCGTTCACCTTCGCATGAAGAGGTCTCGCCGACCTCGGCTTCGGGGAAGAAGAATTTTAGTCTTGAGGTGGCCAAAACCGACTCATGGGACGTAGGATTGAATGCCGTGCTATTCAACTGCATATACCTGGCTCTTGATTATTATCAGACGGAAATGGAAAAGGAAGTCAGGACAGTGGACAATCAACCCATCAACATAGGAGATTCGCATCGCGAAGGGTATGAGGTTGAAGGCAGGTTCTATGCCTCGAAACAAATCAACCTTTTCGCGAATTACGGATGGGTGGATGCAAAGGTGAAGAATCCCGCGAGTGCCGGGCAGGACAGAGTAACCTTTGTATCGGAACACATAGTCAAAGGAGGAATTGAGTGTTCCTTCGATCTCTTCCAAGACATAAAGGTCCAGGGAGACATATATTATGAGTATCTCAGCGGCCCCCCACTTTACTTCGGAAGCAATCCCATTGCGCAGTATGCCCCCGATTTCGACGCGTACAACTTCAGGCTGGCAACGGAGGGGAGACACTGGGGGCTCTTCGTGGCGGCAAGATACCAGCCAAGAGAATACTCCTCGGACATCGTGACCGTCCGGGACAACGAATTCGCGTTCTGTCCCCTGCCCAAATGGGATCTCAGCGGAGGACTGGACTACACATTCTGATGCACGGGCTGATGAATGAACCTCTTCAAACCATACGTCCGCTGCGCGGACGCAGAGAATAACTTTGCCGGAGTACAACATGTTTAGAATACCTTTCGGACTTCTGGTGCTTCTTCTCTTGAGCTTTCAGCAGGCGGCGGCTCATGACGCGTGGCTGCAGCAGAAGGATGGCCGGCTGACCGTGGCCTTCGGTCATGGAAACAAGCTGAGCGCGTATGACCCGGAGAAAGTCAAAGATGCCAAGGCGGTTGACTGCACGGGAGTAATCGTGCCGGTGGAAATCGTCAAGGACAAGGACGGCGCGTCGATAACATCCAAAGGCACCCCTGCAACCGTAACCGTACTCTTTGACGGCGGATACGGAGTGAAGACGACTGAAGGCTGGAAACGGGTTACCAAGCGGGAGGCCCAAGGGAAGTTTTCCATTATCGAAGCACTCAAGAGTCGGAAATATTCCAAGGCCCTATTGGCACAGTGCGACACATTTTCCAAACCGCTGGGCTTGTTCTTCGAGATCGTTCCCCGGAAGGACCCCTTTGCCTGCAAACCGGGAGAGGCCCTTCCTATCAAGGTGTTGCTCGACGGAAAACCCATGGAGGGGGCTGTTGTGAAAACGGGAGATGCGGGGCATTCCAAGTCCTCAGACAAACCGATGACGGACAAGGACGGCAAGGCGAGCGTCATCATCGCGAAGGGTGGTCCACAGCTCGTTTTCGCGTCATACAAGAGGCCGCTCAAAGACGATCCCGACGCAGACGTGCTTTCTCTCTCCACGAGTCTCAGCTTTGATCTCAAGTGACGGCCCAAAGGTTTTCACCCGTGCTTCCGCTTCCGGCTCATCGGGGGCGGAGGCCCGTTTCATCGCCGTGTACCATGCCGGACGCCGCGACATCGGTCCACGGCACTTCCGGCCCCGAATCTGAACACGGTATTCACGTGTTCTGAATTTCATTGACACGGAAGATGTCTCCGTCTATCATAGACCAATCTTAAGCCGAGGTAGCTCAGCCGGTAGAGCAGAGGACTGAAAATCCTTGTGTCGATGGTTCGATTCCGTCCCTCGGCACCATTTCGTTTTGTTGGACCCGCACGTTACGCAGTGATGTGCGGGTTTTGTTTTTTGGGGGGAACTGGTGCGGGAGTCTTGGGGGACTCGTGGTCGTGCGCGCAGAACGCCGTTCGCATTGAACGGTTAAGCCGGTTTGTTACCGGGAGTCGGCAGAGAAACTCTCTTTCAAAGGTCCAATTGGATGGAGATCGCCCCGGCAACCCGCTGCATGTCCCTGGAAGCGATCACGCCTTCCCTATTGATCAGACGTTTCTTGCTCACCGTTGTGATCTGATCGGCCATTGCCTTGACCGTCTTACCTCTCAATGTCACATACGCCTCACTGGGATATAGGCGCTCCACATTTGTTGTGAGCGGCACAACCTGGACTCTGTTCAGGAACTGGTTCGCTGCATCATTGCTTACGATGACGGCCGGCCGCTCCTTGCGAATTTCTCCTCCTACGGCCGGATCGAAGTTGACCCACCAGACCTCACCTCGTCTCATCGCTCACATCTCCAAAGGTCGCCTCTGCCCAATCCAGTGCCTCTGTCTCGCGCTCCGTGTCCGAGGCCATCTTCTGGTAGGCCTCATACAGGTCTTTCTTGACAACGTGAGGTCTAACGAGATCTTCAATGAATCGGCTTATCTTTCCTCGGCCGACCACCTTGCGCAGGCCTTCGTACACGTCTTCATCGATTGTCAGCGTTAGCTTTTTCTGCATTGAAGCACCTCTCCGTCTCTACACGTAGAGTACACGTAGGATCGCCGCTTGTCAATTTCCGGCATATCTGCAAATATCCCGGCTCAAGAATCTGAGCGGACGGGTGGGGCAATTTTGAGAGCGTCGAAGGGTTGGCCGGGTTGGTCCTGTAATAGGTGAGTGGTTATCCCGGCCGACTTGCGGCCAAGAAGGTCTCGTCGATCTTCAAGCCATGCTCGTTCTGCGCAAAGTCTCCTATCGAACGTGTGCTTGAGGTCGTGATATCTCACAATGGGAAGACCGGCTTTCTCTCGTGCATGTCTCCATGCTCGGCTGTACTTGGAAGACATTCGCTCGGCTCGGTGGTCATTCGCGTCTCTATTTATGGCAGATGGAAGGTCAAGATTACGCGGCCGACAAGGCGGCTGTTGTCCGAAAAAAAGATCGGGTTTTTTTTATGTACCAAAAAATCGTTTTCATGTATAATGAGGAACGGAAGATTGCCTTAGCCCGGCTGTTGACCCTAAGCGGCAGACCGGGCTCCTTTCCCGCCACAGTCCGGTTGTGCCGGATCCATCCGTCCCCTCCCCCGCGTTTCGGACTGTCCGGGGGCCGCCTGTGCGGCAACAAGACCCAACGCCACGACGGCCGTCAACGTCACGATCAAAATGGTTTCTTCATGAAAAGGGATTGCGTCATCCGGTGCCTGCCGCTCGATTATCCGACGGTACTCTGTCGAGTGGTGATTGACGGTCGGATCTTTGGGCGATACGATATGTCCAACCGCGATACGGGGAGGCGAACAGGCATGCCGGTAAGTCTTAGAATCCCTCGGGACAAAGAGGAAATGATCAGAAGAGCGGCCGCCAAGGAGGGAATGTCCAAGACGGCCTATATTCTGAAGGCTATCGATGAGAAGCCCGGCATTGCCAAGAACCGCGAGCAGACCATCCGGGAGCTTGCCGGCTGGATGTCCCGTGAAGAAGCCGAGGAATTGAGGCAATCGCTCAAGGTTTTTGAAGAAATCCACGAAGGGGACCGGCCTTGAACCCCATCCCGTTGAGGCGATTGAACCATTTTGCTATTTCGGGGGCTTGGGTTTCGTAGTTCCGGGTACCTCCCATTGCTTAAGAATCTTGTCATAGGTTCCGTCGGCCAGAATGGCTTCCAGGCCCTTATTCAGGTCGGCCAGAAATTCCTTATGCGTCCCTTTGAGCACCCCCACGCCGATGGGAGTCTCCAGAAAACCCCGTTCGGGAAGAGAGAATTTGCCCGGGAACCTCTTCTTTGCCAACAGAGTTCCGGACTGAGTATTCAGTGCCGCCGCGTCGGCTTTGCCGTTCAGAACGGTCTCAAGAGTCTCAGGGTAGTCCTTCACCGAAGTGATCACCTTCACTTTAGGGAATTTCGTCTTGATGTACCCGGCTAGAGGTCCTTTCTCGGGCGTGGCGACAGTCCGTCCTTCAAATTCTTTGAGGTCCCAAGATGCGGGAGCGGGAGCCTTCACGAAGAGGGCCCCTCCACTGATGAGATAGGGAATGCTGAAATCATAGACGTCCTTGCGATCCGGATTGATTGCAAGAAACACAACACCGTCCAGCTTACCTTCCTTCACCAGATCCTGGATCTTGTCCTGATGAGCGGGGACAAAGCGGACGTCGCGGTTCACTTTCTTGAGTGCGGCACGAATTAGATCAACGGCCAATCCCTTGGACTGATCGCCGTCCTTCTCTGCGAACGGCTTGAACGACTCGATATGCCCCAGCGATACTGTTCCATCGGTTCCGCCGGCCTCCGAGCCGGGAACACCGAAGAAAAGGAAGAAGGTCAAGAGAGATAAGAGAATACGTGAAGAAACACGATTAAGCCTAAGCATCCAGTTATCCTTTCGTCAGTTGCTGCACGACACGGCAGCGTTAAGGCCTTCAAGCATTGCCCCGTATTCGCTAAGCATGCCGGGCCGGCAACGATCAAGGTCCCATGCTTGAAGTGCGGGCTTCATCCGGGCATTTCCGAGCATACAGATCGTTCGACTTCTCTGTCAAGGCCTATCTTGTGACAGTTGGACGGGCCTGCAAACATTCCATGGAGCGATATGAGAGGTTCTGTTGCGCGACATTCCATCAGGCCGAAAGATTGCGCTTGCAATCCTTGCAGAATCTTTGGTAACCTCACACAGGATTTTTCAGCTACAGTAAGGGTAGTAAGCGTTTGTTTTACCGTTCTCCACTGCGAATGGGGCGGACCAAGAAAGGCGGGTCTTAAGAAGCTTCTCAAGAAGACCCGCCGGAAACCCCTGTGCCGATTGGAATAGTTCACTTTGCATTAAGCTTTTTTTTGGGGACGCCATTCATGCTTGTCGAGCATTTGCAGAGAATCTCTCCCGGTTCGGTCGGGGCATTCATCTGCGAACACGTCCCGGCGGCCGTCACGGCTCTCGAACGAGCGAGGGAGTCTCGGCCCAAGGATATGAACGCGGTGCTCTTGAGGTGGCGAAATCTGCCCCCGGTAGAGAATCTCATCCAAGAGACTCTCTTGGCAATGGCCGAGGTGGCGTTTGCCTTTTGGCCTTCATGGTACTCGCAACACGTGTCTTTTTCCACGGACGGCGGTCCCGTTGACCAAGAAATCCAGAATTCCACGGCAATCAGTCAGTTGATCCGGACACGTCACGACATATCGGTTCCTTGGTTGAGGGCGGCCGCCAAGCATTGCCGTGCAGGCCGTATCCCCTTGCTTGACGGTTTTCCCCATGAGATTCAGGCCGCGCAGCTTGCAATGGTCATCCATCCCGAAGATCTGCTGGTGTCCTTCGCAGTGGAGGATATTGACCCGCCGGAGGACCGACTCTTCGGACTCGCGAAAACGGCTGAGTGGTTTGCACGCCGGACGAATTCCCGGATTGCCGTGCTGATCCCCAAGCATGTGGCCGGTAGTCCATTTCTGGACAGCATTCTCTACGGGGCAGAGACATTGACTCTGCCGCAACAGCCTGAGGAAGCTTACGACCGATGCGAAAAACTTAACCACATTGTGTGGCCGATAAACGGCAAACCTCATCCATTCAGTCCCGGCGAACAGAAACTGGCCAAGCTTCTTGCCTTGGACAAAGACCTTAAAGACCTGTTTACATTCAACCAGGGAGTGGAGACGACTCGCGGAAGCCGTTACACGGTTGATTTGCTGTGGCGGGACGGCAAGGTTGTGGTGGAGGTGGACGGATACCAGCACCACAGCAATAGATTCGCATTCAGTCTGGATCGGCATCGCGACTACGAGCTCACCATAAGCGGGTTCACCGTTTTGAGGCTTCCCCACGACGAGGTAATGGAGGACGCGGAACGCTCTATTGAAAAGATTCGCGATATGGTGGCCTTTAGACGCAGGAATTTCAACAAAGATAGTGAGGAAACAGCATGACTTTCAGCCCGAATCCAAGGCAGGTATTGGCACTGTGGAGGATGCTTTTCACAGGGGAAGAGCCCATGCAATCCACTCTTGCAGCGTTCTTGGGTAAGAACGGTGCGCGACAGAGAGAAGAGCTTGTTAAGGCAGGTCTTCTGGAACTGGAGAAACGAGGCATGGCACATCACGTGCTCTTGACCGATCGTGCATGGGCATGGGCTGGCGAAAACCTCGATTCCGAGATATCCATGTCCAAGTTTGCCGCACCCGTCTTACAAGCGCTCTTGGTCAGGATGAAGGCATATATGGAGAACCGGAACATTTCGCTGGCGGAAATCCTGGTGCAGTCTAGTCAATACGGGGGTGAAGCCCCTCCGGACAAGTCCGGAGAGCCGGATGTAATTACGCCGGAACCCTCCGACGAGATGGTTGAACAAGCTTATCGGGTAGCGTCGAGCGGCCGGAGCAATGTTAGGGTGCGATTGGCAAAACTCCGGGAACTCCTGCGCGACTTGGAAAGGGACAAACTGGATACTCTCCTGATCTCAATGCAACAAAGGGGAAAGCTGACGCTGTATTCGTTGGATGATCCGCAGGAGATCGACCTTGCCGACGAGAAAGCGGCAATCGATGTGGGAGGGTTCAAACGCCACATCGTGTACATGGGGGAGTAGAGCCATGGATGCGCTCAAAGCGTTACACGGCGTGGATTTCGATTGGGTGAGGCATACTGATTCAGTCTGGACCGACTTTCCGTTTGATGTTTCGGAACTGCACGACGACCTTCGCCGGGAAATACTCGGCGAAATGGACCGGATCGCCGTACGAAGGGACGCGGTTTCTCCCCTCGGCTGGGTAGTCGTGGGTGGTGCAGGCACGGGAAAGACTCATCTCCTTGGCAGTGTTCGGAAGGAATTGGCGGCACGGAATTTCGGGTTCATTCTCGTCGACATGACGGACGTGCACAATTTCTGGGAGACAATACTCCTGGGGTTTCTCAGTTCTCTCCATAAATCCTACTTTAATGGGGTACCCCAGTACGGCAATCTTCTCGAGAACCTCATTGCTCCGACAAATCTCACTCAGGATCCCCGTGCGTTCGTAGGAGAGCTTGGTTCGTTGTCGCCAGGGAAGTTACCCGAAAGAACGAATCAAATACTCGGGGGGTTGAGACGGGTCGATGCCCACCGGGCGGTCGAACACCAGGACATCATCCGGGCTCTGGTGCTGCTTAACTCGGATGATTTCGGTGCCGGCGCTGTTGGGTATAGTTGGCTTCAGGGCCTTGGACTAGAAGATCGTGACCGGGAATTCTTTGGATTCAGAATAGATCAAGAAAGGCCGATCACTATTGTCAGGGCGCTTTCCTGGGCCATGAGCCTTGGGGGGCCGGTGCTCGTTGCGTTGGATCAATTAGATGCCATCGTGACGCAGCATCATCTTGCTTCAGGAGGCATACGGAGCGACGAGCGTTCTCAGGAGCAAATGGTTTCTCGCTCCATCATCGAGGGAATCGGCGGTGGCCTTAGTGCCCTGTGGGAAGTGTGTTGCAGGACACTGGTGGTGGTTTCTTGCCTCGAAGCCACGTGGCAGATTCTTGTCTCCACGGTTTGCCAAGCCAATCCGGATCGCTATGTGTCGCCGAAAAGGCTGAATCCGGTCTCAAAGGCTTCTACGGCCGAAAGACTTGTGGGGCTCCGACTCGAGGAGGCATACCGGGAAGCGGGCTTTGCCCCCCCTTACCCAACGTGGCCCTTCAAGACGGAGGCGTTCCAAAAAGCGGAGGGACTATTCCCGAGGGAGATATTGAAACTGTGCGACCGGCACAGACAAGCGTTTCTCAAAAAGACCCGTGTGTGGGAGGTCTCTTCGCTGAAGGACGTCACAGTGGATCCCGGTAACGGAAAGAACAATGCCGAGATGCAACGCTTGGATTACCTGTTCAACGACCTGAGGCAAAAGGCCGACCCGGCGGACATGCTGCACGAAGACAACGAAGACAACCTGGGCGGTTTGCTTCTGGCGGCCTGCATCTGCCTCATCAAGGAGATCGAGATTCCCGGAGATGTGGACACTGCAGTTGACGAAGAAACGGGAGGCTCCACAAAATCGTACAGGTCGTTACATGCTCGTCTACGCCTGATATATCGTGCGGAGAATGACCGGGAAGAGCACTTTTGCATGAGAGTGCTTCAAAAGACCCATGCAACCTCCTATCAAGCGCGCTTAAAGGCTGCCGTTACCGCTTCCGGGATCGATACGCGGCTGACGTTCCGAAATCTGGTGGTAATCCGTACGAGTGAGGTTCCGGGTGGTGCAAAAACGCAGAAAATTACCAAACAGTTTCTTGATGCAGGGGGTACCTTTCTCAGTCCCGCGGCCGAAGACCTGCGCACAGTGTCGGCCCTGGTGAAAATGCAGGAGCTTAACGATCCCCTTTTTCCACAATGGTTGAAGAGCCGCAAACCAATGGCAAGGTCCAAGCTGGTTGAAGCCTTGGCAGAACCGCTTCACGATCTCAACTTCGGAAAAGTGACCCAACCTTCCGAGCAAGAAACCTGCAAAGAGCACAATCACGAACATGGGGGATCCAAGCGGGAAGCCGCGAGCCCGGAAATTCGCACTCTGCCTCTTGGTTTTCGACTCGTGGGCGACAGGGAGACCGATCCAGTTTCCATTCCGGTTCAAGTAATGACCCAACACACGATAATCCTTGCCGGTTCCGGTTCAGGAAAGACCGTCCTGGTCAGAAGGCTGGTTGAGGAGGCGGCCTTGCTTGGAATCCCCTCCATCGTAGTGGACTGTGCCAACGATCTTGCCAGACTGGGAGACCGCCGGCCCGAGATCCCGGAACAGTGGAAAGAGGGAGAACAACTCAAAGCGGCTCAATACCACGAAAAGACGGACGTAGTGGTCTGGACCCCCGGCAAGATGTTGGGCAATCCCCTGACACTCAATCCAATACCCGATCTCGCTTCACTGACAGGCAACCCGGAAGACCTCGACGAACTGGAAGCCGCAATATCCATGACCAGAGGCGCGCTTGAAGAAGTCGCGGCTCCGGGCAACTCCGTCACGTCCAAGAATAAGCAGGGTGTACTTTCGGCTGCACTGAGATACTTTGCAGAGAGGGGGTACGCCGGCCTCGACGAGTTCATTGAGCTTCTGGCCGATCTTCCTTCTGAGGCCGGAGCCGGAATAAGAGACGCGGCACGTCTCGGGGGGCAAATGGCCGACAGTTTGAGGGCTCGAAAGGAGACCGATGTACTGTTTCGCCTAACCGGCTCGGAACTCGACCCGGGAGTGCTGTTCGGATCCGATGCACCGGGGGGCAAGACCCGCATATCGGTGATCAACTTCATCGGCCTCCCCACTTTGGATTCTCAACAGCAGTTTCTCAATCGTCTGGCTATGACTCTTTTCACCTGGATCAAGAAGAACCCGGCTCCCGTCAGGGGCTTGTTGGTTATAGACGAAGCAAAGGATTTCGTACCGTCGGGCAAGTCGACGGCATGCAAGGCAAGCCTTTTGCGCCTGACCGCACAGGCAAGAAAATACGGACTCGGTTTGATCCTGGCAACCCAGGCCCCGAAGGACATAGATCACACGATTGTGGGAAACTGTTCAACGCATTTCTACGGAAAAGCGAGTTCTCCCGCTGCGATCGACGTGGTGAAGGAACAACTCAAAATGCGGGGCGGGTCAGGCGACGACATACCCCGGTTGCCTATCGGTCAATTCTACGGCTATTGTGCAGAACATTTTCCCAAGCCTTTAAGGATCGCAGTACCGCTATGTTTGTCCTATCATCC
This sequence comes from Pseudomonadota bacterium, assembly GCA_043806215.1. GTDB lineage: Bacteria > Desulfobacterota > Desulfomonilia > Desulfomonilales > Desulfomonilaceae > JAVHLK01. The sequence goes on from JAZDHD010000040.1 coordinate 26,032, forward strand.
CAAAAATCCGCTCACTGACGGCGAAGTACTGGACCGGGCAATACGGACAAAACATAGGAGGGGATGATTCGGAAGGTGGAGCGTGCAGGATAGTCTCCTACGACGTGGAACGGCTCGATAAGCTCTTCTCAGACAGAGAGGCCCCCGGCTTTGCGTTCCCCGGATAGGCACGACCGTTCTTGCCGCTTCCGTCGGTCGACAGAAAGGAGGATGATGCCGGGTTTGGTATCGACGATCGGCTTTGAATCTGTAGCCTTTTCAAGAAGAGGTTTGCAGGAAGCCGGCCTTAACCTTAACCAAAACGTTGACCTTCAGAGCAAAGGAGAGGTTATCATGTCGGAAGATGCAAAAACAGAAGTCGGCACGACGGATGACGAAGGCGATTTCGACCCGATTCAGATGTTCATGACGTGGGTCAACCGCAAGAAGATACTGATTGCAGAACTGGAAGCCAAGAACCGAGACTTGGAAGCCGATAAGGGCAAGCTGGAAGCCGAGATAGCAGATAAGGCCTCGGAGATCGAGACACTGACGGCAGGCAACGCGGCTTTGAATGAGGACAAGACTACGCTGGAAACGAAGATGCCGGAGTTGGAAGCCAAGATCGAAGAGCAGACTTCACAGATCAATGAATTGGAAGAAGAGACCCGAAGACTCGTCGGAGAGAACTCTATCCTGAGTCAAACTATCAGGGAACTGCAAATCGACAAAGAAGAAATCGGCAGCAAGCTCGCGGCTGTAAGCGCCGATTTGAAGCCGGTAATCGAAAGACTTGAAGAGAATAGGAAGCGGGCCCAAGACGAGGCGATGAGACTGAAGGAAGAGAACCTTGGACCTGCTGAGCGAGTGTTTTCACTCCGCAACAAACGGAAGTTCACTATTCAGAAGCTGATCGACGAGCAGAAGAGGGTAATTGAGAGAATCAGAATCGAGATACAGGAATATGAGACCGACCCGGATTTCTGGAAGGAAGAAATTGAAGTTTCGAAGAAGCAAGAGGCGCGAGTGGAAAGCTTGATCAAATCGTTTGAGGAGGTGTTCACAAAAGCTAAAGAAGTCTCTGAGCGCAAGGAGGAGGAGATTCGCGAAATCAAAGGCCGCATTGGCCGTTGGAACGAACTGACCGAAGCATTTCAGGCTCGAATCGAAGATCTCCTTAAGTTATCCGACGCGAGTGGTGAAAAAGAGTCACATGACTATCCGGTTGGTGCCGTGGCAGACTATTCGGCCGGATCTCCATCTCTCCACTAGACCGGGGAAGAAGCACAGTTTGGTTGTCAACACGCGGGCACGGCTCGCTCCTCCCTTTCGCCGGGATTGCCGTGCCCTCCCTCTGGTCGGGCTCGCAATGACAAACGTGAAGGTCTCCGTTGCAATCAAGGAGCGGCACTGTAACCCGCACTCAGTCTTCCTGCCCCTCATCCTCGCCCTGAGTGCCGGCGACGTCGCGATACTCAAGTATGTCGCCCGGTTGACACTTCAGGAACGCGCAGATGGAGTCAAGGGTTTGCAGCCGAATTCCCTTGACCTTTCCGTTTTTCAGAAGCGAGAGATTCTGCTCCGTTATGCCGACGAACTCAGCCAACTGTTTTGATTTGACTTTCCGCCTGGCGAGCATCACATCCAAATTGATGATAATGGCCATGTTAGTCCCTACACGATAAGCGCTTGGTCTTCTTCGATCTTCCTGGCCTCATCCATTACCCTGGAGATGGCGAGCACGACGACGCCTACGAAAACCCCGATGAAATCCTCTCCGTTGAGCCCCACCACGAGCATTCTTTGGCCGGGTGGGTTTTCCAAGGTGAGAACAATGCTCAACAGCGACCATCTCACGAAACTGCACCCCACCCAAACGATGAGAATTCTTCCGAGGCTGCGGAGGCATTTCACATTCCCCTCGGTAAAGATGGAACCGACTTCATAGAGCGTGAACAATTCCCGCAGTTTTTGAAGACCGTAAAGCGTCACGGCCAGAGGAATCAGACCGACCGTGAATGCCAGGAAGCGTGTCTGACCGTTGAGGTGATGGTCTACCGGCACCGGCAATGGGATACTCGGCCGTATTCCCGGATAGAAATAGATTTGATTGAAGAAGATCCAAAACAGTGCATACAACAGCGGAAAACCGAAAAGCAGGCCGGTACAGGTTAGCCGAAGTCTGCGACTCACCGACGTAATGCGTTGCACGTTCTCCATGATTGCGTTCCTCTCTGTAGACGGCTTGGCGCCGGAGGCCTCAACGAGACTTTAGATCGATCCGGGCTCCCTTGAGCCGAGCTATGGTTCAGCCTTGCTTATCAATGGAAGGGGAGCTTAAGCTATAACGGGTTGCGAGTCAAGAACAAAAGAAGGTAAGACGATCAGAAATAGCTGTAAAACGATAAGTGCGAAGGAAGTGCCCGCGGGCAGGAGCTTGGGGCGACGGAGTATGGCGGTCCGAAATCAGGAAAGGTTGGACGCCTATGATGTCCGGTGTTAGAGAGTTCATAGTTCAGGAATTCGCAGCGAAAGAACTCATTAACCTTGGGGTTGTCGCAATCAAAATCGTAGGAGCCGGCTCCATCTCGGCGACGGGGCATCTCGCTTTGGCCTCCCGGCGTTGTGAAAATCTCCGCACCGCCGGGACACGCTACGCAACAGTGACCGTTACACCGGTCCCCACACCCGCGGCCAGTTCCCGGGCTGCGTCGCCTCTGTTGACTGCGATTTCCAACAGGCCGAAACTGTTGATCAAGGCCAACGGCCGACCTTCTTCGACCTCGCCGAAGTAACGGCTCAGCCCGGGAATTGTTAGTCCCGCGGTCTCTATGGATCCGACGCGGGCCGGCAGCATTTCGGCTTCGATGTTTGTGGTGAGATTGCCGAAGCGGTCGACATGGATCACCCGTCCTTCCACTCCGTGGTCGGAAATCATGGGTGACGCCATGGAGAGCGCGACGGGATCCCGGATGCGAGCGCCGACGGATTCCAGGCTCTTCCCCGTCGACAAATGGGCTGCAACCGGAGCAAAGACATCCCGTCCGTGAAACGTGGGGTGCGGATCCGGGAGGGTGTACCCGGCATTTTCAATCCGACGGGCTTCCCACGCATCGTGCTCGGCAATCACCAGTGAAAAGAGGCCGTTGTCGGGGCCGACGTACATCTGGTCTCCGGCTTTCAGAGCCATACCTCTCCTGTTGCCGCCCACTCCCGGGTCAACCACCGCGACATGAATCGTCCCCGCGGGGAAGTAACGGGAAATCCCCTTCAGCACCAGCGCAGCCTGCAGCACCGAATAGGGCTCGATGTCATGGGTCGTGTCGATCAGCCTTGCTTCGGGGTTGATCCGCAGAATCACGCCCTTCATCTGGGCGACAAATCCGTCCCGAGTGCCGAAATCCGTCGTGAACGTAATAAAGGGGGTGGAACGCAACGTAACCTCCCGTCTTGATAACGTTGCCGTACAGAGAGTCTCTGCGTCACTTGCGATACGACTCAGCCAAACAAATCGCGGCAACGGGTTTTGACTTATGGTAGAGTACCCCATCAGCAAAAGGAAGTGGTGCCTGAAACGGGTATGCCGTGGTGGGAGGGGGATGAGCAAACCCCTTCATCGTTTCAGGCAGGGCGGATTCCCAACCCCCAAGGCACCCGGATCATATTCTCGCCGTCGCGCTGCCGGCGACCCCGGCTCCCGGGAACAATGAGTCTTGTCATGGAAACAGCTGAGAGGCAAGGGCGTCACTCGAAAGGGGTGTTTTCGATCCTGAGAAGAGGGATCTCCGCAGTTCTTCATGCCGTGTCGGATCTCGCATTTCCACCTTCTTGCGGCTTCTGCGGAGAGCCTATCCGTGATCGGCATTTCTCGCTTTGCAATACTTGCCGGGCTTCGGTCAAACGGATCGAAGAGCCGTTCTGTGATCGGTGCGGGCGGCGCTTCAGCGGAATACGGCGGAGCCAAGATGTTCTTTGCGGTTCCTGCATGGTTGCCCCTCCGCCGTACGGAAAGGCCCGATATGCCGTGCAGTACGAGGGAGACTTGAGAAAGGCCCTGATCGCATTCAAGTACAATGGACGGCTGCATCTCGGCAACCCTCTCGGGCAGTTTCTGATCGAGGCCTTTCGGACGCACTACGCAGATTCGCCGTTCGACGCCATTGTCCCCATTCCGCTCCATCCCAAGAGGCTGTGCTCGAGGGGATACAATCAAGTTGTCATTCTTGGGGAAAGGCTGTCGCGCGCATCGGGTGTCCCACTGGCAAGAACATTACTCGAGAAGAAGGAGAACCGGCCTCCCCAGGCCCGACTGTCAAGGAAAGAGCGGGCGGTCAATGTGCGTGGATCGTTTCGGGTGGCTGGGCAGGGTGCAATCAAAGGGCGGAGGATTCTTCTCATCGATGACGTTGCCACCACGGGAGCCACCGTAACCGAGGCGGCCAAGACAATGATGCGCAGCGGCGCTTCCCGCGTGGATGTTTTGGTCTTGGCTTACAGGCTTATTTCCTCGGGAGGACCTGACGGACCCGGGAGGGATTCGCCTGATTTGAGGGCGGCATGAAGGGCATGAACACTCATGGCATGGAGTTGTTATAGTGTCGTCCCTTGAATACTGCGGACACCTTCACGTTTGTCATTGCGAGCCCGAGGCTTTGGGAGGGCACGGCAATCTCGGCTTGTAATGAAGCATTGAGATTGCTTTCCCGCGTTCTGCGCGGGACTGCGCTCCTCGCAATGACAGGAACGACCGGCGGGATCCTTGAGGAACTCGATTAGGATTACCGCGAAATTCAAAGCGCGTCACTATAACAAGCCGTAACGAATCATGAACAGGTACGAGGCGAGAATGAGTCATCGGATTTGTGCAAGACTGCACCGAGTATATCCCGTAACAAGCATGATTTCGGAGCAACGGCAACCGACCGCACACAACGAGGAGGCTTAACATGGCTTTGATGACCCCCGCAGCTTTTGAGGAGAGCCTGAAAAAGCTGCATCCCAGAGTGTTCATGAACGGTAAGCGCGTTGAGAGCGTGTTGGACAATCCAAACACCCGAACAGTGGTCGAATCGAACAAGGCGAGCTACGAATGGGCTCTCGATCCCGAGTCCAGGCACGTCATGACGTGTCATTCTCCCCTGATCGACGAAATCGTGAATCGGTATACCCACGTGAGTACCAGTGTGGATGACCTTACGGCAAAAGCCCAGGCCGGCACATTCACTGCGGAGCGACTGGGAACGTGCATCTACCGATGCGTGGGTTATGACGCGTTTCATTCCCTGGCGGCCACTACCTGGGAAATGGACCGGGACCTGGGAACCGAATACCATCCGCGTTTTCTCGATTATCTCAAGAAGGTCCAGGCTCAGGACCTGTCCGTGGCCGGGGCGCTCACCGAACCGCGGGGAAACCGGCAGAAACGGGCACTGGATTGGCCGGATCCCGATCTGTCCCTCAGAATCGTGGAACGAAAGAGCGACGGGATCGTCGTCCGGGGAGCCAAGATCAACATCAGCGGCGCGTTCGCAAGCCATGAGCTCGTCGTGTTGCCTCAGTCGGGTCATCCCGAGGATGAAGGGGATTACGCCGTCGCGTTTGCGACCCCCACCGATGCCGCGGGCATTACGTACGTGTGCCAGTATTCACCCTACTCGGCGGAACGGGACCAGGCCGACGACATTGATGAACTGGGCAACCCGAGGTTCGGCCAGCGGGAAACCTCCATGGTCGTATTCGACAATGTCTTTGTTCCCTGGGAGAGGGTGTTCCACTGCGGCGAGTCCAAGTACTCGTTGAAATTCGTGACGCGCTTTGCAAAAACTCACAGGATGACCTGCGGCGGTACGTGCAAGGTGGGCTTCATGAATCAGATCATCGGTGCCTGCAAACTCATCCAGGAATATAAGGGCCTGGACAATGTTCCTCATATCAACGAGCAGATCATGGAAATGGTGGTTCTCAGGGAAACCGGAAGGGCTTGCGGCCTGGCTGCCGCGAGACTTGGAGCTGAGGAGCCTCCGGGATCCGGGGTGTTCCTGCCCGATGAGGTCATGGGAAATGTGTCCAAGCTGAACATCTGTAACGCTTTCTGGCGGACCATGGCGTTGGCCGGAGACATAGGCGGCGGTCTGGTGGTGACCATGCCGTCCCTGAAGGACCTGAAGAACCCGGAAACCAGAGCCTATGTGGAAGAGTTCTTCAGCTTCGGTTCAGACGAACCTACCGAGAACATCCTCAAGGTTCACAAGTTGCTGCAGAATTGGACGGCGGGGCAACACGGCGTGGGCACGTGGCACGGAGCGGGACCCGTCATGGCGCAGAAGATCATGTTGCAGCGGGTCCTCACGTTCGACCACGAAAAGGATCTGGTGAGAAAGACCCTGAGTTTGAAGGACAAGGCATCGGCGGAGTAGGGCAGGGGATACAACCACCAAGGAAGAGGAGAACTCGTCCACAGATTTCACCGATTTGCACAGATTCCAAGGTCCAAGAGAAGAAAGATTGACCACCAAGGCACCAAGACACCAAGAAATCCAAGAATATAAATGCGTTAAAAGGGCCTACCCCTGTAGGGTTTTCCATTACACACCGAGTTGACTGCGAACCATGCGGGCAATGTTGACGGCCGCCGAGTATGACCGATTCGCAGTTTCTTTGGTGTAATTGGTCGGCCAGGTAACCGGATAACGGCTTTCGATGTAGGCCTTTAAGGGTTTGTCACAAAATAAACCCGTCATCTTTCCGACTCGTTATCCCGGCCTTGAAAGACCGGTCTACTATCATACTGTCCCTCCGGGACGTGCAAGATCGCTTGCCCCGGAGGGGCTACTGAGAGTAGCCCGGTACTTCAGTGCCGGGTCGAGACGACCGTTTGGTGAACGACGTAGCTGCAAGCGTTATTCTGTGACGGACCCTAAGTACTTCTCCGCCGCCTGCTGGAAATGGAAACACATCTGCGCATAGAACTCACTTCAGGCTCTGAGATTGGCCTCGGCAAAGTCGAAATCCTCGTCCGCCTTCTTCAGCCATTCCGTGACGATCAAGGGATCAGCCATGAAGGATCTTCCCCTCTTTCAGCACGTCGATCACAAAGGGATCCCCCAGGGAAAGCCGCTCGGCAACTTCTTCCGGACGATACACGAGATAGTCGACGGGGAGGTCGGTATCTATCAGCCGATAGATCTCCCGTATCCGATCCGCCCCAAGATACGGAACGTCATCCTTGATAATGAACAGGTCCACATCGTTCACTTCGTTCCCTTCACGAACTGCGGAGCCGAATAAGATAATTCTCTCCGGAGCATACTTGGCTACAAGCTGTTGCCTCAAGGATTCGATATGCCCGAGAACCTCTGTTCGAGTCATTTCCGTTCCTCCAAGTTCGTATGAGGCCGCCTTAGGGTTTTATGGCAGAAGTACGGTGTCACATTTGTGGCAACTATCCCTGCTTTGGTAGCGCCGGCCTCCGTGCCGGTACTCTTTGATCATGCGCCCGGCAGAGACGCCGGGACGCTACCGCGTGTTTAGAAATGTGCGACCGTTCTTAAGAAACGGAACACTCAGATTAACGTACTCGCCCTTAGGTCAAGTCGACGGTCTATTTCTCCGCCATCTTGGAAAAATTGTAGACCGCGTCCAAAGCGGCGAACGGGCTCACCTGAGCACCATATTGCGAAATGGGATAGCGGATGCCTTTCTTGTACAGGGTTTCCAGATTGGTGAGAATCCGTTGACACTCGGAAACGGGGAGGCCAATCGCAAGTTCGTCGTCCGCTGCATGGCCAAACCGGCGTTCGCCGTAGCACGGTATGGACAGCGCGGGAACTTGATCGACGAAGCATCGGCCTATTACGTCCGTACACGAGCCTTCTCCCACTGAATAGAACACCATGCGCTCGAACCGGTCGTACTGAATCGCATTGACCATCAGCGACATCTGGGCCGGATTGCCGTACACGATGACGATATCGGGAACGAATGGGTCATAGGCCGTGGGGGCCAACATGAACGCGTTGTACTTTCCGAAGGGAATGCGCTGCATCACGGCCTCGCATTGCGCGGCGTCCTCCTTCTTTTGCAGCCATACCGTGCTTCTCATGGTTCCATCGGTCACGAACTCCGGCGGCTCGGCCAGCCCGAGAACGCTTGCACAACCCGGTGTGACAAGGTCGTCCGCAGTGCCTCCGATGGTCCAATCAAACGTCCGGACGATGGTGATCAACTGACACAATGAAAGCTTTTCCTGTGGGCGGCGCATCCAGGGATTGGCGGAAAGCTCCGCGGGATCTTCCACAAGCTTGAGGCCCACGGGAAACGTCTTCAGACGCAGATAGTGCTCCATACTGCGTGTCCAAACGGACCACTTGATTTCTTCAGGATTCATGGCGTTTTCCTCTCTAACATGGGGTCAGGTCTTGCTTTTTGATATCTCTCATTCCCGTTGCACGATCTTTTTCTCTGCGGACCAATAGAGTGCGGCATATCATGATGTCAAAAAGCAAGACCTGACCCCTCGGCCCGTCATTTCCTCTTTTCAACAGTGTACCGGCCGCGGAAAATAGCTTCCACAAGCTGCCGTTCATCCTCGATGACATCCTCGAAGACCGTCACGCAGGTGCCGACGCCCACCGTTCGGTGAGCATCGCTCCCACCCACTCTGAGAAGCCCCATGGCCGCGGCAACCTTACTCGCGAAATCATTCTCCTCTTCCGTTACCAGACCGTTGCAGACCTCGAGTCCGTGAACGTGAGCAAAGGTGGGGTTTTCCATGGCGGAATCGAGGTCCATGCTCAACGAGCCGAAACCGAACAAGAGAAACCCGCGAAACGGATGAGCCGCGATGGCTACGGCATTTGCAGCGTCAACCTTCCGCTTCAGTTCCGCCGGAGTAAGAAGGCCGTCCGGCTCCTCTTCCAGGCCGAAGACAACGATATCGCCGCCAGTGGTGGTGATTTCCACTCCCCGGAAGACTGCGAGCCCGTGTTTGTCGCTCAAGGCCTTCGCGTCCTCCGCTTTCCATATCTTGTTGTGTTCCGTGATACACACCCCGTCCAGCCCGGCCTTCTTGGCCGCGGTCATAAGGTCGTCGGGACTCATGTGGCTGCACGGAGAATAGGCTGTCGTGTGAATGTGCAGATCGATGTCCATAAATGTGATCGGTTTCCTTGTCTAGCGGAGCTGGAGGTATCCTCTCAGGTCCGAATGGCGTTGGAGAAATGTTTCGACGAAACCCTTGCGGTCGAGGTCCGGATTCTCTTCAAGGGCCGCGCGCAACTCCCGCGCGAGTTCGGCCCTGGCCAGCGCATGGCAGCAGTCCACCATGAGCACCGCCATGTGTCGGCATCCGTATCGGCCCAACTCTTTCTTGATCTTCCCATCGAGTTCCGCGTCGATTTTCCACCCCTCGGCTCTGGTGAAGATGTCTTTCGCCCGCGGGCATCTCGTGGTGGTGAACCGCTTCATTTTGGTCTGCACGGATTCGATGGTCAGATTCGGCCAGTCAACCGATATGACGCATTCCATGGCATACGGTTCGTCTTCCAAAACACCGCTCACAACGCGGCGATTATCTCCCTGTTTCTGGACCCCAATGCTTTTGCACCGTGAATACTCGAGCATTTTCTCTCCTTAGTGCTTCGTTTCCTAATTACGGTGTCGTATCCAAGGCAGCAAAACCGGCTTTGGTAGCGCCGGCCTCCGTGCCGGTATTCTTTAGTGGAAACAACGTACTATCTCTCGCCCGGCAGGGACGCCGGGACGCTACCGCGTGTTTTCAGAATGCGTGACCGTATTTACGCCACAGAACACTTAGTGCTTTATGGCACAAACCCCCATGAAGGGGTGATCAGAACTGACCATGAAAGCCCCGGGACTCCGAGCCGAAGACCGGGCAGAGCCCGGCGGATAGGCATTCCCAGGCTGTAGGGGCGGCGCCCTGTGGCCGCCCGGGTAGGCACAGGGGCCTACCCCTACGAGAACGAGAAGGAAGAGGGACTTTCAGGTGAATGGCGATACATATCCTCGTGCATTCCGCCCACAATGCTGTGGGATAAACCATCGGCATACACGGGGAAGCACAGGAAACCCGCCTGCGCGGTGAGGGAGGACTGCACGGGTTTCGCGCTCGTGCAGGCGTTCGGATGCACCGGTATCTGCGCTGTCCCGGCAACTGTCAGGAGTTTTTACAGTACGTAAACCCGGCGGCTCTGTGATTAGTCATTGCGTTCCTTACATTCACACGAAAGAGATCGGAAATGTAAGGCCGGTCTTCGCCGGGAAGACGGCGGACCACTATTCCCGCCCTTCGGTAGCGACGTGTGGGGGCGCCCCCCCTTTTTGGGCGCCCGTGGCGGGCGGAATCCAACAATTGCCGGACCTAAGAATGAGAGGCATTTCCCCTGTGGGCCGAGGCCGGGCACGGAGGCCCGCCCCTACTTACTCCCGCTGCTCGGGCGGGGCTCCGGCCTTGTAGGCTCACTGTTCTTTGACAAGAACCGGCGCGTTCCCACGCCCAGGATTGCCCCGAGTCGACCGTTCCGCCTTGGCTCCGGGCTCGAATCCTTCCACCGGGATTGGCATCAAAATTGCTAATTGAGCGTTGAGAAGAAAGTGCCGTAAGGTCCGCAAGAACGATCGCCGCATCGGGTCATATCTTTCAGGGTTCGGCTTCCGGCGGACTCTCTGCATAGGACAAACGAGATTATGCCGACATGTATCAAGAATGGGCAGTACGCACAATATCGGGCCGGGGATCCGGAGCGGAGTCATCGCATCTTGGCCCCGGACATTTCCCGAACCCATAATCTCGGTGCCGGAGATCATCGGAATGGCCCTCTCAGCTGCGAGGTCTCCGCCGACCTCACAATCAAATCCTCGGAGGAGGCCCAATGTCCCAGGTCAAAATAATGCTCGTCGGCGACGAGATTCCATTTGTGCAAACACTGGAAAGGCGGCTTGTTCAACGGGGGCTTGAGGTGCTTTCTGCTTACGGCGGCTCCGAAGCTCTTGAGAAGATGGCCGATGATCCTACCGTCGATATCGTCCTGCTCAGCGTAAAGATGGCGGGGATGGACGGAATAGAGACGCTGAAACAGATAAGAATGTTCCATCCCCTCGTGGAAGTGATTATGCTGACGGGATGCGATACCCTTGATGCAGCCATAGAGGGGATGAGTCTCGGCGCCTACGACTACGTGCTCAAAACGTGCGACGTAGACGGACTGGTTGCAAAGGTGGCTCTTGCCGAAGGAAAGAAAGCAAAACAGGAAGAGAAGATCCTCGAGGCGAAGCTCAAGGAAATTGCCCTTCGGCGTGGAAACCGGGACGGCGCCAGGTAGGCCCTCGGCGGTATTCGGCAGGCCGCTGCATGGTGTTCACGATTCAATCACAAGGTGAAGGAGTAGCCCGAAATGTTGGTACGAGACTGGATGAGTCAACCGGTGGTCGCCGTCGGTGTCGAGGACACGATGCAGAAGGCGATCGAACTGATGAAAGACTACGATATCGGCATGCTGCCGGTCATGGATGGCGGAAGACTGGTGGGAATAGTTACGGACCGGGATCTCAAGCGGGCATCTCCGTCCGACACCGCGGTGGTGGAACTCCGTCAAATCCTCTATCACCTGTCCCGCGTACAAATGGGCGCGATCATGAGCCGTAAGCCGGTCAGCGTACGTTTCGACCAGACGGTGGAAGAAACCGCGCAGATCCTTCTCGATCACAGGATATCGGGCTGCCCCGTGACGGACAGGTCGGGTCAGGTCGTGGGCATTATAACGAAGAGCGATATATTTCGGGCAATTATCTCCGTGACCGGCCTGGCCAAACGGGGGCTGCATATCGGCGTCATGCTCGAGGATCGTCCGGGATCCATTAAGGAAGTCACCGATGTATTGCGCAGCTACGGGGGCAGGATCGTCAGCATTCTCACGTCCTACGACAATGCCCCAAAGGGCCGAAGGCTTGCGTACATCCGGGCCTTCGGCTTTGACGGAAGCACACTCCAGCAGTTGAAACAGAAGTTGAGGGAAGACTTGCAGCTTCTCTATATGATCGATCACCGCCTCGACGAAAGAGAGATCTACGACGATGCCAAGGTCGGCGCTTCATGAGCGCATTGTTGCCTTCGGCCGCGGCGGCCTCCCTCCTCTGGAGCCCCGCCGTATCGTCTTCTTGGAATCCGCACGATCGACATCCATTGAGAGGCCTTCGACGACCGCCGATGGGGATCGTTGACGCAGGACCCAATCGACGGTAGGTTTAGTCTCGCTCGACGCCGGCGAGAAACCCGCACAACGGAGGCCTTCAAGATGTGGAAGTCCATCGGATTACGGTCACGCATACTTATCATGCTGGCTTTGCTTGTTCTCATTACCGTCGGTGGAGGACTTGCGTCGATTCATTACATCTTCACGATGGAGAAGGTCTTCTATTCCGTGACCGGTACTGAAATGGCCGCCCTTCAAGCTGCCCACGCACTAAAGACCGCGTTGGTGATGCAGAAGGGGTACGTCACATACTACTTCCAGGACGGAGATCCTAACTGGTTAAAACAACTTGAGAAACATCATGAGGCGTTTGAAGACCAGCTGAAGCAGGCGCGTAACTGGACCGAAACCCGGAGAGGAAGAGAAATAGTCAACGAGATTGATTCCCGGTACATCCGCTACCGACATCAGCGGGACCGGGTCATCGATCTTTATAAGAACGGGAAAAAGGACGAGGGATTCAAACTTCAGCAGGAAGTCAGAAACGAGTTCTTTCAAATCCTCCGGTTGTGCGGTGATTACCAGACGGCTCATGAGAAGAGCGTGGCAAACGCCGTAGAATTGAACCGCCGAAGAGGCGAGACCGTGTACCGGATGGCCCTTGTGGCACTCCTGAGCGCGGTGCTTCTTGGGGTGTTCCTTGGGTACACGCTCATCAAACAGGTCCTGGGACCTATCCGTCAATTGGCCTCTGCCGTCGACACACCCGTTGCAGGAGAGAGAGTCGACGACGAAGTGAAGGCCTTGGGCAACCGCTTCGACAGTCTGCTCCAAGACATCGATCAGACGAGAAACAAATTGGAATGGAGCCGGGAGCATCTCCAGCAGGCCGAGAAGTGGGCAATGGTCGGCAAACTTGCTGCAGGCGTGGCTCACAGCGTTCGGAATCCCCTCACCTCGGTGAAGATGAGGCTTTTCTCCCTGGAACGCAGCTTGGATCTGTCAGCCCCTCAGAAAGAGGATTTCGAGGTCATATCGGAAGAAATCCGGAATATTGACAAGATCGTGAATAATTTTCTCGCGTACTCCCGGCCGCCGAAGCTCAGAATGCGTGCAGTGAGTCCGTCGGACGTGGTGGACACCGCGGTTCAACTGCTCAGACATCGCCTGGAGTCCCACAACGTGAAGGTGGATGTGAAGCGGGACGGCCGATTGCCTCTGATTTCGGCTGATCCGGATCAACTCAAGGAGGTCCTGGTCAACCTCATTGTCAATGCGTGCGAGGTCATGCCGGATGGTGGGAATATTTGGATTGAAGAGGAAGCCGGCGAATCGGATGAAGGCGGAGAGATCGTGGTTATACGCGTGAAGGACGAAGGCCCGGGCGTGTCGGAATCCGTGCGTACCAAGATGTTTCAACCGTTCTTCAGCACAAAGGAGGAGGGTACCGGATTGGGGCTGAGCATAGCCATGAAGATCGTGGAGGAACACGGAGGCTGGCTCGATCTGCAATCCGAAGGCGGCGGGGGTGCGTGCCTTGTCATTACACTGCCCGGACGGGAGGCCGAAGCTTGGGAACGATCCTCGTAATTGACGACGACCCTCAATTGAGAAGCAGCTTCGAGAAGTTGCTCACTCAGGAAGGGCATGACGTGCGGACCGCACCAACGGGAGAAAGTGGTGTGGAACAGGTGAAGGACAGCGTGCCCGACCTGGTCATAACGGATCTCAGGTTGCCCGGGATGGACGGGCTTGAGACATTTCAATCCATTCACAGGATCGAGCCCAAGCTCCCGGTAATCGTCATGACCGCGTACGGAACGACGGACACCGCCATAGAGGCCACGAAACTTGGAGCCTTCGACTACGTTCTCAAGCCGTTTGAGATCCCGGAAATGTTGTCGCTTATCGGCAAGGCGCTCGACGCCGGCCGGTTCATGCGCTCGGAGGTCGCAATAGATCCCCATCCCGAAGAATCCACCACTGAAGCGATATATGGCCGCAGCAAGTCCATGCAGGAGGTTTTCAAAGCGATTGGCAGGGTTGCGCCCACCGAGGCCACGGTGCTCATCCGTGGTGAATCCGGGACCGGAAAAGAGCTGGTGGCAACGGCCATCTATCACCACAGCGAACGACGGGGAAAACCGTTTGTGATCATCAACTGCGTGGCGATCCCCGAGACATTGTTGGAGAGCGAACTCTTCGGCTACGAGAAGGGTGCATTCACCGGTGCCGTGAGCCGGAAGATAGGCAAGATCGAACAAGCGGACGGAGGCGCGGTATTCCTGGATGAAATCGGCGACATGCCTTTCAACATCCAGGCCAAGATACTTCGCCTCCTCCAGGAAAAGAGTATTGAACGGCTCGGCGGCCGTGCCCCAATACCGGTGGACGTGAGAGTGATCGCGGCCACCAACCGCGACCTGGAAGCAGCCCTTGAAGAAGGAAGATTTCGGGAAGACCTCTACTACCGGCTCAAGGTGGTCACCCTGGAGCTCCCTCCCCTTCGGGAGCGTGCCGGCGACATTCCCCTTCTTGCAGACGTATTCCTCAAGAGGTTCTGCGCGCAGATGAATATCAGCCATCCCGGGTTCACGGACCGGGCCGTTTCAGTTCTCACTACGTATTACTGGCCCGGAAATGTGAGGGAACTTGCCAATACCGTGCAGAAGGCACTGATCTTCAGTCGGGGAGCCCCGATCAATGAGGAGGAGATTTCGTTGGCCATGAGCGGCGGGAAGACCGAAAAAGAGCCCGCAGGTCTCTCGGAAGCCGAGACGGTGCGCCAATGGCTGAGAAAAACCCTATGCGGCGGGAGCAGCAACAAGGTATTCGTCGATCTTGTCGACAGCTTCTCGGCACAGATCATTTCCGAGGCCTTGAGTCTCACCGGGGGGAACCGGTCTCAGGCGGCCCGGCTTCTGGGGCTGTCCCGCCCTACCCTGCTGGCAAAGATCGACAAGTACGGCATCACCATAGAAACCTCCGTCAGGAGAGACTGATCTCTCAGGCTCAAGGCCTTCCCACGTTTCCAGGCTCTGCCCCCATAATCGTTAACTTAAGGATCCCGGCTGCCAACCCGTACTTCAACCGGCACACGAATCGAGGCATGCACACCGTTTTCGGTGTTGAGATGCAGCGATCTTAATGTGCCGAAGGCACTTAGGAATTTAGCCGGAGGATTCATCCCCCGGAAGAACGGGATAAAGCGAACAGGATTTCCGTCCCCAAGGAACGGCGCACGTGGACGCCTTCACAATGGAGAGCATTCCGGTGTCCCTTCAGGATGCGTCTTCATGCTCGGCCGTCGATTTCCGGGCCTTGAAAGGCCCGGCTAATCCCGCGAGACGCGGGACGGGTCCCTTCGGGACGTTATGAATGAACCCAAGTCCAAGCCGGCCAACAGGCTTAAGTTAACGCCAATGGGCTATGCCCCCTTTTGGACGCCGGTTCCTGCTCCAGGGCTTCCCACGCACGAAACCGAAAGAACTCCGTCGACCGCCGAGTGTGACTGTGCTATCTATGACTTTGTCATTCCTGATTACGGCACCTGCCGCGAACAGCAAGAAACGGAGGATTCCATGGAC
The DNA here is from genome assembly GCA_043806215.1 of Pseudomonadota bacterium. Classification (GTDB taxonomy): domain Bacteria; phylum Desulfobacterota; class Desulfomonilia; order Desulfomonilales; family Desulfomonilaceae; genus JAVHLK01. The sequence continues at coordinate 41,807 of JAZDHD010000040.1, forward strand.
CGCCGGCGTCCCGACATCCCCAAGGATTTGATCGAAGGGTTCTGCCGAAAGCATCATATCCGGAAACTGTCCATTTTCGGGTCGTACCTGAGGGACGATTTCGGTCCCGACAGCGACATAGATTTTCTTGTTGAATTCGAGCCCGGACATGTTCCCGGACTCATTAGGTTTGCCGGGATGGAAATCGAACTCTCCGAAATGCTGGGCAGAAAGGTGGATTTGAGGACGGCTCAGGACCTGAGCCGATACTTCCGCGACGAGGTTGTGCACCAGGCAGAGGTTCAGTATGCGGAAGGATGACCTGACACGGTTGCGGCACATGGTCGAGTTTGCCCAGGGCGCACTTCGATTTGCGGGGCACAGGAGTCGCGAGGACCTCGACCACGACCAAATGCTCACCTTGGCGCTCATCAAAGCAATTGAGAATGTTGGCGAGGCAGCTTGTAGGCTTTCCCCGGAGTTCCGAGAAAGGCACCCGGAGATCCCCTGGCCCAGCATTATGGGCATGCGACATAAACTCGTTCACGCATACTTCGAAGTCAATCTCGACATGGTCTGGGATACCACGGTAAACGAACTGCTGCCGTTGATTCAAGCCGTGGAGAGAATCATCAGCACGAGTCGCTCGAGTAACTTGGAGTAAAGTGAGGATGTCAGGTCTTGCTTCTTGAATCAACAACGAAAACGGCCACAGCAGTGGT
>JAZDHD010000041.1:0-2320 GCA_043806215.1 Pseudomonadota bacterium
TTTTTCCTCATGACGGCTCATCGTTACCTTTATGTGAGTTCCAGAATTATCAAGGCCACAGTTCATGCGGGTGGATCACCACAAGGGCTGGTGCCTGACTATGTGCTGAAAGTCTTGAAGAAGAGGTTTCCCAATATCCGCAACCACTGAGAACGGCCGGACCTAATTAAGCGGGAGAAGACATGAAGACGACTCTTTCGGAAAGGGCGCGGCAATTGCAGCCGTCGGCCACGCTGGCAATTACTGCAAAAGCGAAGGAACTCAAGAGCCAGGGTGTGGATGTGATCAGCTTCGGCGCGGGCGAGCCGGATTTTCCCACCCCTCCCCACATTCGAGAGGCCGCAAAACGTTCTCTGGACCGAGGAGAAACGTTTTACACGCCTGTGGGAGGCACATTGGAACTGAGGAAGGCCGTAGCCCACAGGCTCGCCGATGATTACGAGCTCGAGTACAGCCCGGCAGAAATCGTGATCTCCTGCGGGGCCAAACACAGCCTTTACAACATTTTCCAGGCCATAGTGGGCCCTGGGGACGAGGTAATCATCCCGGCCCCGTACTGGGTTTCATACCCGGAAATGGTTGCGCTGTCAGGAGGGACTCCGGTAATTGTTCCGACCGCGGAGGAAAACCGGTTCATGCCTGATCCCGCGCGTGTGGAATCACTCATCACGCAGGCCACAAAGGCAATTCTCATAAATTCGCCGTCCAACCCTACAGGGATGATGTATCCAGAGGATGTTGTCATACAGTTGGGAGCCTTGGCCGAGAAACACGATCTTCTCGTCATATCCGACGAGATTTACGACAAGCTCCTGTATGACGGCCGGAGATTCTCTCCGTTTGCCTGCCTTCCCGGAATGACAGAGAAGACCCTTCTTGTTAACGGTGTATCAAAGACGTATGCGATGACCGGCCTTCGAATCGGTTACCTTGCGTGCAAGGACACCGGCGTGGTGAAAGCCGCGACCAACATCCAGAGCCAGTCAACCTCCAATCCGTGCAACACGTCCCAGGCTGCCGCGGTGGAAGCCCTCACCGGTCCTCAGGACAATGTCGAACGGATGAGAGCGATCTTCGAGAAACGGCGAGATCTCATGGTTTCAAAGATCAATGAGATCAACTCGCTGTCCGTGGTTAAGCCTGACGGCGCTTTCTATGCGTTCGTGAACGTGTCGAAACTTTTTGGCCGTAACAATATTAAAGACTCCACGGACGTAGCAAAGTATCTTCTCGAACGCCACCACGTCGCGTGCGTGCCTGGTGGGCCATTCGGGTCTGAGGACCATGTTCGCCTGTCGTTCGCGACCAGTGATGAGGAGATTCTGATCGGTATGGAAAGAATTCGTACTGCTTGCGAAGAATTGGCATGACCGCAAAAGAGCCCTTGATTCTTCTCACCAATGACGACGGCATCCACGCCGAAGGTCTAAGATATCTGAGAATGGCTGCCGAAAAGCTGGGCCAAGCGTGGATCGTGGCCCCGGAGACGGAACAGAGCGCGGTCGGCCATTCGATAACTCTGTACGATCCCATCAAGGTCCACGAAATGACCAAGAACGGGACCTTCTATGGGTACGGAATCGGCGGCACACCCGCAGATTCGGTGAAGCTGGGCCTGTACTCCTTGTTGCCCCGCACTCCGGATCTGGTCATTTCCGGAATAAACAACGGCGCGAATCTCGGCATCAACGTGCTATATTCCGGCACCGTTTCGGCCGCGACAGAGGCTGCGATTCTCGGCGTGCCGTCCTTGGCGGTTTCGGTTGCCAAGAAGAAGGACCCGCCGTTTGAGTGGGTGCTTCCTCACGTGGAAATCTTGGCACGGTGGGTCTTGAAGAACGGGCTCCCTCGCGGAGTGGCTCTGAATGTGAACGTTCCGGCTCTGCCGCCGGAGCAGGTCCGCGGGTACAAGATAACGCGCCAGGGCCTGGCAAGATTCCGAGAAAGTTTTGAACAGCGTGAGGATCCTCGAGGGAACCATTACTATTGGCTGTCAGGGGAGCCGACGGCGAGAGAAACCGGTGAAGGCATAGACGTTACTGCTGTTACGGACGGGTACGTCTCGGTAACTCCTCTCTTTTACGACCTCACCGCTCATTCCCATATGAAAGAATTGGCATGTTCTCTGAAGAATCTCTGATCAACGGTAACGATGATAGCGCACTGGCCGAAATTGAAAGCATTCTCGGCCATTCGTTCACCGACCCCGGCCATCTGCTCAACGCCCTCACCCGCCGAAGTTTCTGGCATGAAAACCAGGAAACCTGCGAGGAGCACAACGAGCGTCTGGAGTTCCTTGGCGACGCGGTCCTGGGTCTTG
>JAZDHD010000042.1:0-3669 GCA_043806215.1 Pseudomonadota bacterium
GGTATCCTTTGTCAACGAGGTCATGGACGTGGGCAAGGGACACATAAGCGACGGGCAAGACACCCTGATCATGGTCAACCCGTTGTATCATCAATTGGCTCAGGGCATGCTCATCGGATTGGTTTTGAACAAGGGCAATGCCGCGGTTCTGATGCCCATTCCACAAGTCGACGCCATCCTGGATGCAATCCAAAGACACAAAGTGACCCTGTTCCTGGGAGCGCCGACTTTATACCGCATGATACTGGAAAACGACCGGCTGAGCCAATTCGACTTGAGCTCATTGCGTTACTGCTGGAGCGGCGGCGATGTTCTGGCCGCCGAGGTCTTCAATCGGTGGAAAGACTTGTTCCATCAACCCATCTATCAGGTGTACGGTGCCACGGAGGTGGGATTTGCCGCGATGAGCCCTCTGGACAAGGAGCCGTCACCCCGTCGGGTGGGCAGGCCTCTTGCCTCCAGAAGAACCATGGTGGTGGACCCCGAAACCTTGGAGCCCGTCCCGGTCGGGCGGCCCGGAGAGTTGCTCGTCACCTCGGAATTCATCTCGAAGGAGTACTGGAACAAACCGGAAGAGACCGCCAGGGCCTATGTGCGGATCGACGGCGAAATCTGGTATCGGATGAACGATTTCGTGATCCTCGACGAAGAGGGCGAGCTTTCCTTTGTGGACCGTCATGCCGACGTGATCAAGCACAAAGGCTATAGGATTTCATGTTCCGAGGTGGAGGCCGCGCTTCAGGACCACCCCGCGGTGGTCGGCGCGTGCGTGGTAGGAGTACCCGACGAAAAGCTGGGCGAGAGAATCAAGGCCATAGTGGTCTTGAAAGAGGACGGCCGAGGCGTGAGCGGAACCGAACTGACCCGCTGGTGCCGGGACCGGTTGGCCTCGTACAAGGTACCGCAATATATCGAATTCCGGGATATGCTCCCCAAGTCAAAGGTCGGCAAACTCTTACGACGCGAAATACGCGACGAGGAGCGGCGGAGAGTGTCCAAAGACAAGGACTGAAGAGGACATACGTCGAAACAGCATCGGTCGGAAATGCTTTGAATGAACGGGCGGCGACACCTTTCGCTCACACATTGAAGCGTTATGCTACTGCCCTGTTGTCCTGCCATTTCCTACCTCCTGATTCCACCAGATTTCCCATGCTTCCATGTTTGTGCCTGAGAAATTGAATCGTTTTGGGAACTAGCCGGTGACCTAGACACCGCTCCGTGCCTCAAGTATCTTCACAATGTCGTAGTGGTTTCGCTTGAGTGCAAGCCTCATGGCCGTATCGCCATCCTTGTTCCGCACATTGACGGAAGCACCTTTGGCCAAAAGCAGTCTCACCAGATCCCTATAACCTTCTCTAGCTGCCAGCATCAGTGCAGTCCAGCGATCGTCTGTTCTGGCGTTGACATCAGCGCCATTGTCAAGAAGCATCTTCATCACGTGCGGGTGTCCGCCCTCTGCGGCAGCTATGACTGCCGTCCGGCCGTACCTGTCTGCTGCGTTGACGTCAGCTCCCTTTTCGAGAAGTATTTTCACAATTTCGTCATGGCCACTTCGAGCAGCCTCCCGCAGAGCTATCGTGCCGTTTTCGGTATTGACAGTGACGTCTTTGTTCAGAAGCATTTCCAGCACTCTCACATTTCCTTTCGCAGCGGCAGCTGTGAGAGCGGTTGTACCAGTCTGGCTCTGTGCGTAGACATCGGCTCCACTATCGAGCAGCATTTTCACTACTGCCACGTGACCGTGCCTGGAGGCTCGCATGAGTGGTGTGTTCTCGTCAGTGCAGGCCTTCTCGTTGACATCAGATCCCTCCCTTATGAGGCGCTCCACTTCTTCCAGGTCTCCGAGCGTGGCCGCATCTGCCAAGTCCAGTTTCCCACCGCTCTCTTTAAGTACTCTAGCGACCTCAAGCAGCCCTTGGCCGGCAGCCACCATTGCAGCAGTCCTTCCGCACCTGTCTGTGGCATTGACATCAGCCCCATGCTCCAGAAGCAGCTTTGTCACCGCCACACTGTAGGTCGTTCCCCTCAAATTCTGATTAGCAGCTCTCATGAGTGCTGTCTTCCCATCGTGATCTCTCGCGTTGACGGCCGCACCCTTGTCCAAGAGCAGTTTGACCGTATGGGTCTCACCGGTGCCTGCCGCTACCATGAGAGGTGTCGTGCCAAGTGACGTGGCTTCATTGACATTGGCACCTCTGCCGAGGAGGAATTGTGCAATATCCCAGCGACGTCTGAATACGGCCCCCCACAGCGGCGTTAGGCCCCTGTTGTCCTTTGCGTTAACATCAGCACCCTTGGTCGAGAGGAGTTGGACCACGTCAAAACGATTCGAGCGAGTGGGCCATTTGATAGATTTCTTGATCCGAACCCACAGACTCTTATCCGTGCCATTACGAACGTCATCTGAAGATGCCACCACAAAGAGCGGTGTTTCTCCGCTCATGTTCTTTGCGTTGACGTTCGCTCCTCTATCCAAGAGGAGATGAATCATGTCCATCCGGCTTGACCTGATGGGCCACATGATGATGTCCTTCACCCGAGCCGGCGCATCCTTGCTCGGCGGACGTCCTCTGTGGAGAAGATCCACGGCTACGTGGAGCGCAGTATCTCCATGCCGGTTCTTGTCATTCACATCAGCGCCTTTGTCCAGAAGGACTACGGCAACATCGCCGTCACATCGTGCGACCGCCCACATGAGGGCTGTCGAGCCATTCCTATCTCTCGCATTGACGTCGGCAGCTTTCGCCAACAATGCTTTGACTCCGGTGCGATCTCCCCGCTGTGCCGCTTCTATGAGTGGCGGTAACGGGGTACCCCTCTTTTCTGGTAACCCAAGCGTCGGCAATGTCACCAGAACCACTGCGGCCACCAACCCAAACGCTACGATTGTAGACATCCGTTCAACTAACATGGCAGATCTCCCGGTCAAGCTGCAATCTTCTCATTCAGCAGTGCCCGAGCCCTCGATGAGTCTATTCGGGTCTCAAGAAATCTCCCGATCTCCCTTCAATAAATCTCTTCGGTGCTGGATTCCTCGAATCTCGGCTGATGTGTTACCCGCATCAACGCTCCCACACCCCTCCCCAGTGCGTCGTAAAGTGCCCTCGCCTGCAAGTGAGAGAGATACGGCGGGGTGTCGACGGCAGGCTTGACATAAGGGGATTTACGCTCAGTCTTCTCTTGGTTTCTCTTGTTTTCTCAGGGACGGGCGATCCTGACGCCGAACCGGAAGGGCTGTAGTTGCCCGAGCCTCTTCGGCAAAATGGTTATCCCCGAGGTTGCCGGCCGTATCTTTTCCCGGAATGAAAACCTCCACCGCACCCACCTCGTATACCATCGGCGTGGTTGCTCATCAAGCACAATGCTGCGATGTGAACATGAAATCGCTTGCCCCATTCTTCCAACAGATCGTAGAAACGAAGCCGATCCGACTCGTCAAAGCAACCTCCCGGCCGCCGTTCCCGCGGAGCATCACCGTGATACACTACGGCGGGACAGTGATTGCGTGCTCTCCATATGATGAGCCTACCATACACTCAGATACCAAGATATCAACCCCGACAGATCTTCCATCAGGTTTTGAACAGCCTGCAATTGCAGTCGACCGGCCTTCTCTTTCTTGACACGAAGCAGTTCATCAGCCACCATGAAAACAGACACCGGGCG
>JAZDHD010000043.1:0-26672 GCA_043806215.1 Pseudomonadota bacterium
GGAACTTGAGGACATTCGACTTCGTCTTGAGAACTCGGAACGAGCCCTCCGGGAGAGTGAGGAACGCTTTCGGACGGTATTTGAGCAAGGTCCGCTGGGAATGTCCATCTTACGGCCGAACTTGGAGAGGGTCGCGATAAATGCGAAATTGACCGAGATGTTTGGATATACCAAGGAAGAACTCCGGGACCTCACCTTTCTCGATCTCACCCACCCGGACGACCTGGATCTGACCCGGGAACATCTCGACAAGTTGGTGAACAAAGAGATTCCGTTCTACGAGATAGAAAAGCGCTACATCAGGAAAGACGGCGAGATTATCTGGGTTCGCGTCACGCTTTCGTCGATCCGTGATTCCCAAGGAGAACTGCTTTATCTCGTGTCCATGATAGAGGAGATCACGGACCGCAAGCGGTCGGAGGAGGCGCTGAGGGCCGGCGAGGAACGATTCCGTTTCCTGTTCGAAAACTTGCCCATAGCGGTCTGGGAGGAGGACTTATCCGCTGTTAAGACACTGCTTGTCGACCTTAGAGAGCAGGGGGTCGATGATATCGAGACCTACCTCCGGGAGCATCCCGAAGTGGTGAGGCGGAGTACCGAATTGGTGAAAATTACGAATGTGAACCAGGCATGCGCGGCAATGTTTGAAGCGTCCGACAAGGAAGACTTGATCAAAGGACTTGGCCCGGTTCTCGCTCCTGAATCCTACTCTACCTTCCAGCGTGAACTGATAGCTCTGTGGAACGGAGAAACGGAACGGGTGACCGATGCGATCGTACAGACATTGACGGGGAAACGGCGGAAAGTAATCGCGTATGGGGCAGTCTGCCCGGGCTATGAACAAACGCTGTCCAAAGTTCTCGTTTCCACCATCGACATCACCGAGCGCGAGCAGGCGGAACAGGAGCGTCTGGCGAATCTGCGGTTCTTTGAAAGCATGGACCGGATCAACAGGGCCATCCAGGGGACTAACGACCTTGAACGGATGATGAGCGGTGTTCTCGACATCGTGCTGTCGATTTTCGATTGCGACCGGGCATGTCTCATGTACCCGTGCGATCCTCAAGCGTCTTCGTGGACCTGCTCCATGGAGAGAACCAAGCCCGAATATCCCGGGACCCTCGCTTTGGGCCTTAAGATACCCATGGACGAGGAGGTTGCCGAGACGCTGCGCATCATGTTGGGCTCCGACGGTCCCGTGAAATTCGGTCCGGGTACCTCGTTTCCGTTGCCCCGGCACGCTTCGGAGCGCTTAGGCTTCAAGTCCTTCATGTCCATGGCCCTGCATCCCAAGGTCGATAAGCCGTGGCAATTCGGGATCCATCAGTGCTCATACGCACGGATCTGGACACATGAGGAAGAACGGTTTTTCCAGGAGATCGGCAGACGGGTGGAGGACGCTCTGAGTGCCATGCTCGCCCACCGCAACCTTCAGGACAACATGGAAAAGCTCGAAGAAGCCCAACGCATAGGGCATATCGGTTATTGGGACCGCGATATCGCCGGCAACCGGATCTCTCTTGCCGATGAAACCTGCCGAATCTTCGGCATTTCCCGGCAGGGATCAGCCGCCGGCCTCGAGCAGTGGCACGAACACTGGCTCACTCTGCTTCATCCGGAGGACCGAGAGCGGGTAAATCGGGCCTACGTAGAAGCACTGGCCAGTGGTCCGCGATACAACACGGCATATCGCATCGTTCGGCCCGATGGCGAGGTGCGGCATATCCACAGCGAAGCGAATGTGACTCGGGACGAGTCCGGCCGCGCAATACGGATGCTGGGCATGATGCAGGACATCACCGGGTACAAGCGGGCCCAGGAGGCTGCGAGCCGGGCCAACAAGGATTGGGAACAGACGTTCAACGCTATACCGGACATGGTTATGGTTCTGGACCGCCGGCACAGGATTCTCCGTGCAAACAAGGCCATGGCCGCCGTGCTCGGACGGCCGGAAGAGGAACTGAAAGGAAGGTTCTGTTTTGAGCTGGTGCACGATGCGAAGCAACCCCCGGCCTTTTGTCCTCATTCCGTCCTCCTCCAAGACGGGACGGAACACTGTGCGGAAGTGTTCGAGCCCACACTCCGACGTTCACTTGACGTCCGGGTGTCTCCTCTGTCGGATGAAACCGGGACGGTCATCGGGTCGGTCCACGTCATACGTGATGTCACCGAGCAGAAGAACCTCCAGAAACAGCTTCTACAAGCCCAAAAAATGGAATCCGTCGGGACTCTTGCCGGAGGTATTGCCCACGACTTCAACAATCTCCTGCAGATAATCCTTGGTTATTCAGACATGCTGCTGTTCAAGAAGAATCCGGGAGACCCCGGCTATGACGAATTGAATTCCATTCGACTCGCCGGAAAAGACGGCGCTGAATTGGCAAAGAGGATCCTTGCCTTCAGCAGACGGCTGGACCCCAAGACCCGCCCGGTCAACCTGAACAATGAAATCGTACGCGTCCAAAAGATGCTGGAGCGGACGGTTCCCAAGATGATTCGGATCGAACTCCTCTTGGCCGATAACCTGATGACCGTCAATGCAGATCCGGGCCAGATGGAGCAGATACTCTTGAACCTCGCTGTGAACGCTCAATATGCAATGCCCGACGGAGGACGGCTGACCATTGAGACGGCAAACGTGACGCTGGACGCGGACTATTCACGGACCCATCTCCATGTGGAACCGGGAAGATATGTTCTGCTTTCCGTATCCGACTCGGGATGCGGGATGGACAAGGAAGTATTGGAGCATATTTTCGAGCCGTTTTACACTACCAAGGGAGTCGACGAGGGAACCGGGCTCGGACTGGCCATGGTGTTCGGCATCGTCAAGAGCCATAAGGGCCACATCATCTGTTACAGCGAACCCGGAGAAGGAACCACGTTCAAGATTTATCTCCCGGCCGTTTTCCGGGAGATTGAACGGGATCCCGCCGTTACCCGTCAACTTCCTGCTTTTGGAACTGAAACCATCCTGCTTGTGGATGACGAGAAGGCCATTCGAAAGCTTGGGGAAGGCATGCTCAGAATGGCGGGATACACGGTATTGACGGCAGCCGACGGACGAGAGGCTCTGGAAATCTATCGTGCCGCCCAGGACAGGATAGCCCTTGTGCTTCTGGATCTTATGATGCCGGAGATGGGAGGCAAGCAGTGCCTGGAGGAACTCTTCAAGATCAATGAGAGAGCCAAAGTGGTGATTGCGAGTGGTTACTCGGCAAACGGTCCTACCAAGGACGCACTTGCCCGGGCCAAGGGTTTTATCAATAAGCCGTATCAAGTCCGGGATCTGCTCGCGGTCGTCAGGGAGGCTCTGGACAGTCGGTAATTCCGGTTCAAGCCGGGACGACGGGTGAGCCTTTGTGCTGGTCTCGGCCTCGCTAATGCTGGGAATCCGTGACCGTATTTACGCCGCGGCCCACTTAGGCTATAACCCTCGGTTCCTCACCCTTACCGGAAATGGACTGCATTCGCTCACTCCGTGGTCTCGGTCTCTTTTCCCTTCTCAATCCCATAGCGCTTCATGTACCGATACAGGGAGTCCCGGGCTATACCGAGCATCCGGGCGGCACATCTTCTATTGCCTTGGCAGCGCCGCAGGGCCTCCAAACAGAGAGACTTGATCACCTCATCCGTCACATCGTGAAGCGTGCGCTCAAGTGCCGGGAAGGCGGAAACGTGAGACCAGCTTTGGCCGCTTTCGCCAATCGAAGGGAGCGCAAGGTTTAAACTCCGCCCGTCGGACAACATCAATGACCGTTCGAGCACGTTTCGCAATTCCCTGACATTTCCAGGCCAATTATACCCGGAAAGCGCAACGAGGGACCCCGGCTCGATCGCGGGGAGAGAAGTCAGCTGCAGATCTTTGGCGAGCTGCGCCATGATCTCTTCCACGAGTAAGGGAATGTCCTCAATCCGATCACGCAAAGACGGCACGTGTATCGCGAACACGTTCAGGCGATAGAGCAGAGGGGAAAGGAATCGGCTTTCCACCACCTCTGTCTCGAGTTTCCGGTTGGTCGCTGCAATGATCCTCGCATTGACGGAAACGCTCTTTTCACCGCCGACACGGAGGAATGACCTCGTGTCCAAAAAAGTAAGGAGCTTGGACTGCAATGAGAGCGTAAGCTCTCCAATTTCGTTGAGCAGAAGGGTCCCGCCCTCGGCCAACTCCAGGAGCCCTCGCTTCCGGCCGTGCGCTCCCGTGAATGAGCCCCGCTCGTGCCCAAAAAGCTCCGACTCCGCCAGTTCCATCGATATGGCAGCGCAATTAACCGCAAAATAGGGTCCCGGAGCGCGCCTGGAATGGTCGTGGATCCAACGTGCCAAATAGTCCTTTCCACTTCCACTCTCACCCTGGAGAAGAACGATAGTGTCGGTGGCGGCAGCGAGGCGGGACTCTTGCAGGGCTGCCTTCATGGCCTGCGAGGGGTACGCTTCCGCGATCGGTCTTTGGTCGGGCACGGTTCTCTTGCGCTCCGTGACATCACGACAAATGCCATAGATACCGACAATCGATCCGTCCAAGTCCGTAAGCGGCGTGAGCACAGTATTCAAGGTGAACTTGAGGCCCTTTATGGAGGCGGTATATTCTTCTTCGATGGATTCTCCTCCGAGCACCCGCAGATCGACCTGTTTGATGTGTTTCCCGGTAGCCTCACCGTACAGATCTTCATCCTTGCGGCCGATGATCTCGGACACTTCCAGTCCGAACATCCTTGCCATGGCAGGATTCACGTGCGTGTAGGCGAGGTGACGGTCCTTCATGAAAATGATGTCTTGTGCGCCCTCAACGAGTGCCCGAAATCGTTCCTCACTGAGATTCAAGGCTTGCTGAGCCCGCTTGCGGTCGGTAACATTAAGATTCGTGCCCGCAGCCCGTAATGGTTTACCGTCTCCATCTCGTTCAACGACCCTGCCGCGCGTCAATATCCATTGCCATTCGCCCGACTTGGCCTGAAGGCGGTACTCGGCCTCGAACAAGGGCGTACGGCCTTCCAGGTGTTCATGTAAGATCTTCAGAACCCGAGGTTTATCCTCTTCATGGATAAGTCTCTCCCACCCACCGACATGTGGCTCGATTTCCTCCACGAAGAACCCGAGCATCTCGGCCCAGCGTTGGTCGAAGAAAGCGTCTCGGGTCAGAAGGTCCCACGACCACGAGCCGAGGCCCGCTCCCCTCAATGCCAAGTCCAGCCTTTGCTGACTCTCGGCCAGCGCATCTTCGGCTTTCCGGCGCTCGGCAATTTCGCGCTTGAGCAGATCATTCGCCTCACGGAGTTCGGACGTCCGTTCTTCGACCCGGTCTTCAAGTTCGTCGTGAGCCCTCTGCAATGCCTCCTCTATGAGCTTGCGGCCGGTGACATCCAATATGGCCGTCCGCAATCGGCCGGGTTCACCGCCCGAATCCGTCGTCCCGACGCTTTCCAGTTGAGCGTGGAACCAACTGCCGTCCGGTTTCACCAGTGTGATTTCGCAGATGTGCCGCATTGCAGTTTCCAGGACCTGATTGCGGTGGAAGTAGAACGTGTCCTGGCTCTCCGTAAGAACGAAATTCGTCAATGGCTTGCCGATAAGAGATCCTCTCTCAATTCCCAGGAGGCCCGCGCCTGAAAGATTCGCTTCCAGAATAAGCCCATTCTTGTCCAACGTGAAATAGCCCACCGGCGCTTGGTCGTAGAGATCTACATACCGGTCTCTGGATTCCTCCAGTGCCAGTTGAGCGCGACGCAGCTCCTCATTCTGCATTTCCATCTCAATCTGATGGACCTGCAACTCGTGAATCAGTCGTTGGACGTCCTCGGGAGACAGAGCCGATACGTCCGCGGCACCGCAGGTCTTATCCGCCAAAGCAGCCTCTGCACGCTTTCGCAGCTCGGATCGCCCGTCTCTCGGATGCTTGTCTTGCGTCATGCCTCACCCCTGAAATAGTTTTTCTGCACGTGATATTTCATGGCGCCTTCCGGTCCGGTAGTTTCTCGCAGCTTCGGGAATCGACCGTTCGGTCGATCCGGGATAGAGTCGTCCATCGATCTTGAGCCTTTCAATCCGAAGCGCCGACTCATGTGCCTGTCCCAGGCTTTTGGCTCTTGCGGACAGCTTCCCGGATCGCCGTCAGTAGTCCAGTGAAGCCTACGGGTTTGGCCAAAACAACTTGGACGCCTGATTCAATGATCTTGTCCTTTTCGAGTATCTGTCCAGCCCACCCCGTCAACATGATGAACGGGGTCTTGGCAGTACTCCTTTCTCGGCATATCTCACAGATCTTCTTGCCGACCTCCCACCCGCTCATCTCGGGCATGCCCAGATCGCAAATCACCACGTCCAGCTGATGGTCCCTGAAGATTCCGAGTGCTTCGGGACCGGACAAGGCCGTCAGGACCCTATGGTGATTTGCTTCCAACGCAGTTTTCAGAAACTCAACCACGCGTTCGTTATCATCAACGGCAAGGATGGTAAGATTACGGAGGGTCGGCAGCTCGGCGATCGGCCGCATGTCTTCCAGAACCGAATCTGAGAGAGGCAGCCTCACCGTGAAGGTTGAACCCTTTCCCAACTCACTTTCAACATGAATTGTCCCGCCATGGCTAATCACTATGCCATACCCGACCGCTAAACCCATTCCCGGTTTAGGGAGCCCTTTGGAGCTCCAGAAGGGATCGAACACCCTTCCGAGATCGTCCTTGGAAATCCCGATGCCCGTGTCTTGGACCTGCAAGACTGCCTGATCTCCCTCAGTCTTGGTCCTAACCGTCATATCCCCACCTTCCACAAGTGCTTCCGCCGCGTTCTTGATGAGATTGACGGCCACCTCGAACAGATCATCTTCTCTTCCTCTCACCAAGCATCCGGTGTTCGCGTCCAGGTTGAACGTGATGCTGTTCTCGGCTCTGCAGGGACGCATCTCCCACCACGGTCTCGTCAGTTCAACCGCTTGGTTGACGACGTGTGACAAATCGAGAACCTTGCTTTCGGTCCGTGACACCGGGCAACGGATATTTGCAAAGCTCTGGAGGCGGCCGACAATTTCGGCTCCTGTCTTGGAAGCAAGCAGAACCATCTTGAGACCGTCTTTGACTTCCGAGAACTCTCCTCTTTCGAGATCCATGAGGATCAGTTCAATATTCCCCATGACAATCTGGAGCATATTGTTGAAGTTGTGGGCTACGCCCGATGCCATTTCGCCCAGCGATGCAAGGCGATGCGTCATCGCGAGAAGAGCTTCCGCCTCCTTCCGATCACTGATGTCGGAGACCGCAACTCGGCACAAAGTGGGCTCACCCTCGGGATACCACACGGCTATGCTTTCCACTTGCGCGTGGAAAGGGTGCCCGTCCTTTTTCAGCAATTTGATTTGGCAGGTCTGTTTGACTCCTGTCTTCAGGACCTCATTCAGATGCAAATGGAAAGAGTCCGCATCCTCTGCGCACACGAAACGAGAAAAGGGCTTGTTGACGAGCGATTCTCTACCTTCTTCCAGCAGCAGCAATGCAGTGAGATTGGTTTCCAGAACTAACCCTTTGGCATTCAAGGTGAAGTAGGCGACCGGGGCATAGTCGTACAATTCAAGATATTTGTCTCTCGAGTCCTCAAGTGCCAGTTGAGCCTTACGCATCTCGTCATTCTGCATCTCAAGTTCGATCTGATGGACCTGCAATTCATGCAAGTACTTCTGAACATCCTCCGGCGAGAGTCCGGCGATGTCCACTCCATCCGTAACCCTCCGACGAAGCAATTCCTCGGCCCGCACGCGCAGATTGCCTGATTCACCTTTGAAATTAACGTCTTGGGTCATGCCCGAATCCCTTTCATGGCCACTGATCGGATCGGCGACCACATTGGCCGGAAACCTTGCGAGTAATTCACTGAGTGACGCCTGGTTCGTCTGCCGCTAAGTGTTCTATGGCACAAATACGGTCACGTATTCAAGGCAACGATCCCGGCTTTGGTAGCGCCGGCCTCCGTGCCGGTACTCTTTGATCATGCGCCCGGCAGAGACGCCGGGACGCTACCGGGCCTTCACGCGAACACGACAACGTATTTGCGCCATGGAGCACGAAGGGCGCTCTCAGGGTGTTTGCCGACCCGTCACGTCCTCGATTGCCAGAAGAATCTTCTGAGGTTTTCCGGGCTCAGTCTGCAACTGCCGAGCGTTCAACAGCATTGTCCGGTGCCCGATGGTCTTGAATGAGTGTTCCACCGCAAAATCCTTAATGCCGGTCTTCTCAGGGAGAATCCTCTCCAAGAGGTCCCGGAGAGCAGGAATGTCCCACTGGCGGTCGTCAAGATCGTAGAGCAGCTTGTGCCTTGTCTCTTCCGGTTTGACCTTGAAAGTGCGGTAGAATGATTCGTTGGCCGCTTCAATCCTTAGGTCCCGGTCCAGCAAGAGCAGAGGCTCTCGTACCGTATTGATGATACTCACCTCCTGCCTTTCGGCCTCCTCGGCCGCAGCCTTCATTGTCCGCCTCATGACGGAAGTATCCACGAAGGTAACCACCACTCCGTCGATCACGTTTTCGATGGTTCTATAAGGAAGAATCCGCATCGAATACCAGCGGTCATCATTGGTTTGGATTTCTTGATCTTTAGGGACAAGCGTCCTGAGAACTTCCTTGGCGTCCTCCACCAATTTCCCATATTTGAGATTGGTAACTATGTGGGCCAATGGCCGACCCACGTCCGAGTGTATCAAATTGACAAAATCGGTCATGGTGGGAGTGAAGCGTTGAACATTCAAGTGGGTATCCAGGAAAATGGTACCTATGTCGGTGCTGGCAAGGAGGTTGTTCAAATCGTTGGTCGTCCTCGTGAGTTCCTCAATCTTTCTCTGTAATTCCGCGTTCACCGTATTGAGTTCCTCGTTCACCGATTGCAGTTCTTCCTTCGACGTCTCCAACTCCTCATTGGTACTCTGCAATTCTTCATTTGACGACTGCAACTCCTCGTTGGTGGACTGAAGTTCCTCATTGGAGGTCTCCAATTCCTCAACAGCCGACTGAAGGTATTCCCGCGTGGACAAGAGTTCATGTTCCAACTGCCGGACTCGGGGATGTTCCCCGGCCTCTGCGGCGTCCATGGGGTCGGCTTGCGTCCCGTTCGCTTGTTCAGAGGGGACATCCTCAAAGATTACCAATAACTGCCCTTTCATGAATGTCGGTTCCGATATCGGCCTCACCACAAGATTGATGAGCAACTCGCCTCCGTTCGACTTAACCCGCAAGCGGTCGGAGCGGATTTCCATCTTCCCTTTGCCGGCCTTTCGGATGGACTGGGCCAATTCGATCTTCAAGCCCTGCCGCGCCATATCCAAGATGTTGTTGTTGGCAGTGACTTCTCCCGAAGCAGGCTCCAGGTACTTGCCGGTCCGCCCGTGAATATAGAGGATTTCTCCCTTTTCGTTGACGAGAACTCCTGCGGGCCCGTAGCTATCCGTAATGAGTTTCTCCACGATTTCACGGTGCCCGGGTCTTTCGAAGGCAGTGGGGTAGCCTGTTGCAGGGGCGGGAATTCTGCGGTCGGTCACTGTCGGTCTTTGAAGATGAAGGACCGCTTTCCGTCCGAATTCCCCTTCGCTCCGCGTGTACAGTTTCCAAGTTCTGTTGAAGACGGTAAACAAATCGTTGAACTCGCCGATGTTTTCAGAGGAACCGAGAAATAGAAAGCCGTGCCGGTTCAATGCGTAGTGGAACAGCGGCAGTACTTTTTTCTGCAACTCGGCGCCGAGGTAGATGAGGAGATTCCTGCATGATACGAGGTCTATCCTGGAAAAGGGCGGATCAGCGAATACGTTTTGCAGGGCGAACACCACCATGTCACGTATATCTTTCTTGATGTGGTACAAATCGCCCTCTTTTGCGAAGTAACGATCGAGGAATTCCGCGGGAACATCGGTGGAGATGCTTTCCGGATAGTCGCCCAGCCTGGCCGTTTCAATTGCCTCATTATTCAGATCGGTGGCGAAAACCTGGACTGAGATGCGCTTGTTCAGACTATCCATGAAATCCCGGCAGAGTATGGCGATCGTGTACGCTTCTTCCCCGGTGGCACAGCCGGGAACCCATATCCGAATGGGCCGGTCCGCACTTCTGTTTTCGAACAGTTTTGGGATCACTTTCTCCCTCAAGACCGCAAAAGCCTCCCTGTCCCGAAAGAAGTTGGTGACCCCTATGAGCAGGTCTTTGAACAGGTTTCCCGCTTCACCGGGCTGCTCCTGCACATAACGGACATAGCGGGAGAGTTGGGTTATCCGGTTTACCGCCATCCGTCTTTCAATGCGGCGGAGCACGGTGTTCTGCTTGTAATGGGAGAAATCGTGTCCTGTTTGTGACCTCACGATAATGAATATCTTCTCCAAATGATCGGCATCCTTGAGGGTCAGCTCGGCGGGTTCGCCGGGTGCCTTGATGACGGCGTGCCGGACGTACGTCATGAGCTGCTTCGGCATCTCTTCGACAGGCAAGATGTAGTCGGCCAGTCCTGTGGATACAGCGTTCCTGGGCATCCCGTCATACTTGGCAGACTCCGGGTCCTGCACCATCCCCATACCGCCTTCGCCCTTGACCGTCCTCAAACCAAGGGTCCCCTCCGTCCCGGTGCCCGAAAGTACGACGCAGATGGCGTTCTCTTTCTGATCCTGGGCCAAAGTCCGAAAGAAGTAATCAATAGGAGTTCGATGACCGGGGAGTGCGGTCGGTTCCAGGAGGTGCAGTTTCCCGTGGAGGATACCCATGTACCGGTTTGGGGGAATAACGTAAACGGAATTGGGTTGCACCTGCATTCCGTTTTCCACTTCCAGGACTTTCATGCTGGTGAATCGCTTGATCAGCTCAGTCAGGATGCTCTTGTGGGTGGGGTCCAGATGCTGAACCAGGACAAAGGCCATTCCCGTGTCCGGCGGCATGTTGGTGAAGAACTTCTCGAACGCATCCAGACCGCCGGCAGAAGCTCCGATACCCACGATGGGAAAGATGTCCTTTGTTTCCAGGACCGAGGCATCCTTTTGCCTTCTTGTGGGGTCGCCGGCCTTCCTGATTCTGGAGGTGGTTTGGTCCTTACGGCCGCCGTCGGATTTTTTTCCGGGCATTCCTGCTCTCCCGTCTTTGTTCGGTCGCTTCCAACAGTGGAACTCTCAAACTTCAACAGGGTTATGCCCAGAGGCATTGTGGCTCGGATTAGCGGACGATTCCTCTGATCGCATTCCCCTCTTTTTCCCGGGTTTGTGCCTCACGTCTCCCAACTCTCAGGAACCGAGAGGAGACGTCAATCCAGAATTGAAGAATTCCGCTCTTCCCTTCCAACCACCACCTCCGTTTTGTTGCCGCCGTAATCGTGTGTTACGCAGTCACCTGTTGACTGGTTCAAACGGCAACGAAATCTCCCAAGCCTTACCTGGAGCCGACCGCTCTCCTCTGGCCTCCCGCCTGTGCTTCTCTCTTGGCGAGTTCGTAGAGCTGACGGATATCGTCCACCCGGTCCTGTGCAGTGCTGGTAATTCTCGTTGCTCCCGGGGGAGGCTGGTTCATCTGGTGGCTGAGCCACTGATTGGAGTTGTCGCCGTCACTGGGCGTCCCCGGTTGGGCGTAAGCGGCGACGCAGGTGAAGAGCAGGCACAAGACCCACACGGCCGTACGTATGCAAGGGCAATACTTCATATTATTACTCCGCGTCCTACTATTATGACTCGGCAATGGGAGACCGGTCAAGGGATTCCCAATACGTCTTGTGCCACGCTACCACATAAAATGAATAAAATCAATAAGTCTTGACCATTTATTAAAGCTGGGCCGGCAGATCGGCTGCCTGATGTCCGATGCCTACTTCTTGTCGCTCCACGTGCCGTATTTCTCCCTGAGAACCCGGTGAAGGATTTTGCCGGTGCCTGTCCTGGGCATCTCATCTTCCTCGATGAAATCGATGGTCTTCGGCACCTTGTACCGGGCGATCTTGCTGCCGGCGAACCGCTGGATTTCCGTCTTAAGTCCGTCGGTAGCTTCTTTGTCCTCGTTCAGGATCACCACTGCGTGAATGGATTCGCCCCACTTGTCATGAGGAACGCCGATCACGGCAACATCCTTGACATCAGGGTGGGCCCCAACCGCATCCTCGACTTCCGAAGGATACACGTTCTCCCCGCCGCTGATGATCATATTGGCCTTTCGGTCGACGAGCACGTAGAAGCCGTCGCGGTCGCGGTAACACATGTCTCCGGCGGTGAACCATTCGCCCTGAAACACCTCCTTGGTTTTCCCCGGGAGGTTCCAGTACTCTTTGAACAGAGCGGGAGTTCTGGCATACAGCTCGCCCACTTGTCCGTCGGGAACCTCGTTGCCTTCTTCGTTCAGGACCTTGATACGGTCCACCCCAAAGACTTCCCGTCCAATGGTTCCCAGTTTTCTCAGTTGATCCTCCGGTCGGCAGAGCGTCACCAGGCCGGCCTCCGTGGATCCGTAGGCTTCCCACAACTCCGCGTTCTTGAAGAACTCGAGAATGGCCACCTTGGTGTCTTTGCGCGCGGGAGCCGACGAGACGAGAAGTTGCCTCACGCACGAGACGTCGTACGTGCTCTTGATTTCGTCGGGCAGGGAGAGGATCATTATGTAATGTGTCGGGACCAGGGAAACAAAAGTAATCCTCTGGGACGAGAGAGTGGCAAGAAAGTCTTCGGGATTGAAACTCGCCTCGTTGTACACGCTCAC
Organism: Pseudomonadota bacterium; assembly: GCA_043806215.1. Classification (GTDB taxonomy): domain Bacteria; phylum Desulfobacterota; class Desulfomonilia; order Desulfomonilales; family Desulfomonilaceae; genus JAVHLK01. Next base: position 12,696 of record JAZDHD010000043.1, read on the forward strand.
GGCTCCGGAAACGAGTGTGTAACAGAACGAATAGAAGATGGAGTTGACGTGGCACATGGGCATGACGATGAGGACCTTGTCGGTCGAGCGGAGCCCCATGTTGGCGATGTTCAGGTAGTATTCCGCGAGATAGCTTTCGTGGGTGCGCACGACCCCTTTGGGTTTTCCCGTGGTTCCGGAGGTGTACATGAACGTCCAGGTATCAGCCGCGTCCACCATGACGTCGGGCTCTTCGGGAGATGCCGCGGCCAACCAGGCCCCATATTCGACATATCCTTCCGGGACCGTGTCTCCCGGGTCGCCCAGGTACACGTAGTTCTCCTTGGGAACGGGCAGTTTCTCCCGGATGCCGTCTATGATCTCCACGAACTGTTTCTCGACGATGAATGCCTTGCATCCCGCGTCGCCGGTAATATACTCGATTTCCGGTCCTGCAAGCCTGAACATGATCGGCACGGCTATCTGTCCCGCCTTTGCACAGCCCGCATATATCTCCATCCACTCGACCCTGTTGAAGGCAATGACTGCAAAGCGGTCGCCGTGTCCACATCCCATGTCGTTCAAAGCATTGCCCAGCCGGCAGCTTCGCTCGTTCCATTCCTTGAAGGTGAGGTCCTTGTTCTTGTCTTGACATCCGAGTTTATCAGGACTCTGCTCGGCCTGGCGGCTCAAGACCGTTCCCATGTGAATCCATTTGCTTATCGTCATACAGCCCTCCTCGAAGTATGAATTCATCCAGAATGCGCCAATACTATCCTTTCGGTAGCCGTCCGATAATCCCCCGCATGGCAACACCGCCTTCGGAACATCCTCACCTTAATGCCAAGAAGTCTCGTGCCGTCCCCCAGGACCTCAAGAGGGGTCGCATGACTCCCATCGGATTACGTCGCAGAAAGATTAGAATTTACGCCGAAATCCCATCATAGGCACTGAAGGAATCACTGTCAACATCATTGTCCGGATCGAAGGAGAATAGGATGGATGGATCTCCGGCGTGCCGCAGTATATTGAGATTGGACTTGAACGTTTACTCCCAACTCAACTATTTGCCTATCCTGCCAATACGAAATGTGATAGACTATACGGATGACTAAGAGAGTGTGGTTCGGATATTGGCTTTGCGCTTTTGCGCTGGGTTGGTTGGTCGTCTTTCAGTGCCAAACGTGTGACGCTTCGGATATCCGTGGACCCTGGACAGGGTCGGCTGACGGAACGATCTTCGGAGCCAAGGGCAGCGTTAACATTTTCGATCAGCGCGGTGAGGATATTCAGGGTATCGTCGAGGGCGGGAACATGTTCGGCTCGGCGAAATTCGGAATAACCGGCAAGATCAGGGGAAACCACATATTCGGCACCAAGGACGGCCACACCTTTCAGGGATACCTGTACCCCGACGGAACGATCCGCGGCTTATTCAGATCGGTTGATGGCGACACGTTCAAGGTGTTCCTTCAAAGGCCGTATCCCTACTGGGGAATGCCCTATGGGACGTGGTAAGTGAATTTACGCCATGGGTGGTTCGAGAATCGGCGATCCGCGGAGAACCGTGGCGGTTCTCTTCATTTTCTGTGTACTCGTGATCGGGATTGCGTTGATTGTCGTGGAATACTCCCGGAAGCCTGAATTGACGGGTCTGCTCATAGATCTGGAACTGGGCGGCCCCGATCCCGGCCGTTACAAGGATCTCCGAGAAGCGTTTACCCATAGGCTTCCGCAGGATGTCGCGGACCTGAAGCATGCCGACGTGCGTCTGGAGTACTTGCATTTCATGTCGGCAACCGGAGACCGACTCAATTCCCGAGCGGTTGATTTCATTCTCCTGAGCCCACAGGGCACTCCCTGGTACCGGTATCTCGGAGAAGCGGGTGCGAAGCTGGATCTTCTCAAGGCGGAGATCAGAGATCTGATTCTGAACCGCACCAAGCCGGTTCTTGGGGTGTGTGGAGGGCATCAGTTCCTGGCGCTCGCGTTTGGAGGAACCGTAGACTTCATCGACCCCCGGTTCCAGGGCAATTATCCCGGGAGCTATCCACCGGACGCAGTGGCGGAACGCGGATTGGTCCGGTTGCAGATCCTAAGGGACGATCCGATTTTCCGGGGTGTGGCACCCTTTCCCGGATCCTTCTCTGTTGTGGAGAGTCACTACGAGGAAGTGAAGTCGGTTCCGAAACCCTTCGTCAACCTTGCCGCGAGTGATCAGTCCGAAGTGCAACTGATCCGGATTCCCGGCCTCCCCGTTTACGGCACGGCCTTCCACCCTGAGCGGGACCTGCCCGGCTCCAATGGTACCAGTCGGATGCCGCAATCCGGCCGCAGAATCCTTGCAAATTTCCTGACCATGGTCGTCGGGCACAAGTCGGGTTCGGCCGGCTGGTGAGGAAGTCGGATGTGTTTACGACGCGGGTCGCGGAGGCAAGAAAAGCAAGTTCGGCGTGCATTTCACCAATGCGGCGGCAGGGTAGGGTAAGGCTTCGCCGGGAAGACGGGCGGGACGCCCGCCCTTGAAGATGACGGGCACGGAGGCCCGTCCCACAAAACAGGTATAAGGCTTCATGACAGTCCTTCGTAGCCCGGGCCTCCGTGCCCGGTATTCTTCTTGCGTGTACCCAACATGGCAACGAGACGAAAATATGTGACCGAACTTATGAAATGAAGCACTAATCAAACTCACGGAGAAAACGCACGAAAAGAAGACCGCCGGAAATCCGGTCCCTGTATGATATGATTTCCGGCTCCACAGACTGTTTCGCGCGACAACAGCGATATTGAGGAGTCACCATGGATAATTTGGAGAAAAGCAGGATTCGCCTGACTCACTGGATAGACCACAACCTGGATCATCTGAGAGGATATAGCGAAGTGGCGGCAACGCTCGAGGCGGAGGGCGTTCATTCGGCTGCCGAGAAAATCAGACAAGGCATTCGCCTGATCGAGGAGGCCAACAGCGAATTCACAAAAGCTTTGGCCGAAATCTCAAAGGCGGCCGGAAACAATCATGTGCATCATTCCCACTCACACGAGCACGGAGGCGAGCACTCTCACTCACACGTCCATTCCCACGATCATACGCACGACGACTGATCGGAGCGCAGGACGGGCTGAGTGTATCCGCCCCGGAAGATGACGGGACGCCCGTCCCGCGTGAAGAGTGTGACGCCGGACAGTCTTTCGGAGCCCGGGCCTGTGTGCCCGGAGGTCTCTCTTCTTTCCGGGCACACAACCGGGCAACGAGCCGCGCGGATTCCTCCGAAGAGATTCCGGGAAGTGGATGAATCCGTTACGAGATCGCGGAGAAGGCCTGCTCCAAGTCCTCGATTATGTCTTCAGAATCCTCGATTCCCACCGACAACCGTATGAGTTCCGGAGGCACCCCGGCGGCCAACTGCTGTTCCGGGGTCAACTGGGAGTGCGTCGTACTCGCCGGATGAATGGCCAGGCTCTTGGCGTCGCCCACGTTGGCCAAATGCGAAAATAGTCTCAAGTGATCGATGAACCGCTCTGCCCGAGCGGACCCCCCCTTTAATCCAAAGACCACCATTCCTCCTCCCATGCCGTTTCTGAAATAGCGTTGGGCAAGCTCGTAGGACGGGTCGGATTTTAGAGCAGGGTGACGGACCCAATCCACTTCCTGGTGATGTTCGAGAAACCGAGCTACAGCCAAAGCATTGGTGCTGTGGCGCTCCATCCTCAAGGCCAGCGTTTCCAACCCCTGAATGAATATCCAGGCATTGTCGGGACTCAAGCAGGGACCGAGGTTGCGCATTGCAACAAGTCTCATTCTGAGTATGTAGGCCAAATGTTGGAGATCTCCCAAGTCATGGCCGAACCTCAGATTCGCGTACGACGGTTCGGGCTCGTTGAACAGACGAAACTTGGGGTCGGTCCAATCAAACCTTCCCGAATCCACCACGATCCCTCCTATGCCGGTGCCGTGTCCTCCGATCCATTTCGTGAGAGAGTGCACCACCACATCGGCACCGAAATCAATCGGCCGACAGAGGTACGGCGTGGTAAATGTGGAATCAACGATAAGAGGTATGTGGGCCTCTGCGGCGATCTTGGAATACGCCTCGAAGTCGGGAACGCCGAGTTTGGGGTTTCCTATGGTCTCGAGAAAGATCGCCTTTGTCTTGGAATTGAGCATTTCCCGGATTAGTTTCGGATACCGATAATCGACAAATCCGACACGGATGCCGAATTGAGGGAGGATGTCGTGGAACATCGTGTACGTTCCGCCGTACAGGTTGCCGGCAGACACGAATTCGTCTCCGGACTCCAGAATGTTGACGATGGAAGCGAATATCGCGCTGGTACCCGAAGCAAAGGCCAGCGCGCCTACGCCCCCATCCAGCGCGGTCATTCTCTGTTCGAGGACGTCGGTGGTGGGATTCATCAATCTCGTATAGATGTTTCCCACTTCCCTGAGAGAAAAGAGGTTTGCTGCGTGTTTGGCGTCCTTGAACACGTAAGACGACGTTCTGTGCACAGGTACGGCACGGGCCAGGGTGGTGGGGTCGGGGACCTGTCCCGAATGAATGGCCAGCGTGCTGAAGCCGTAATTCTTCTCGTGGGTGCTCAACGAAATACCCTCCTTAGCCTTACAGTAATATGACGTCTCTATTCTTGAGTACCTGAATATGGATCTGTTGGCAACTCCAACAAAGACCTTGACAAGAGATAAAAAGCCTCATATACGGACCCTCGTGATTACGGCTTATTAGCGATAACCAGGGGTGATGACTGGTTGAAATCGTCTTTTTCTCAGGTGGGAATCAGATCCGTTCTTGTTTTCTTGTCCGGTCTTTTCTTATTCCATGTCGTGACATAGGGGGTTGGATCTATGGAAAAGGCTCTGTCGCTTCACGTCGCGGACCCCGCCCGAATGGACCGTGTCGGCTCAAAGTCAGGTAATATCAATGAGTCATTGGGGCAGGCCGAGGCGAACGGCCGGCTGGGGAGTATCTCCGGCCTCGTTCACAGTATGCCGACCGCGGAACCGCTGTCCGATCAAACGGACGATCTGATGAGAAGACGAGATCAGATCGTGCGTAGAGTCCTCAAACGCTTGGAACAAGTGCTCAAACCTCCCGTTCCCCCCGAGGTTGAAAGGTACATCAGAACAAGAGACCGATCCGATTGGCTGCCCTGGGAACAAGAAGTCATCGCGAAGGTAGGCCGCTGGAGATCCCAATTGGAAAAGATCGGTCCCGAACTCGTTGAGGAACTGTCGCAAGCGGTACGCGCGATTCGGAATTGTTGAGTCTTCCGCAGCGGGAATTCCGTCGTTGCGCGCATGTTCTCAATGACGGACCGCCCGGTCCCAACACGCATCATTACCTTGATTATAGCTTGACATTTGCCGTTATTTTGAATAATTAGTCCGGTATGCTAAAGAAGTTTCTCAACGAACTGGAAAAGCATGCAGCGGTCGATGGTTTGGCCGCGCGTTTCAGCGATCTGTTCAGTGTGGACGGGACGAAACAACACAAGTTCACGGACGAGGCATTTTCGCAGCTGGTGAGCTTTTTGGAGAATGGAGAGCCGTCCTATCAGAGTATCGCCGTTCAGGCAGGCGTCTATTGGTCGACTTCCTCCCAGCGGATGGTGCTGAGAAAGACGATTCAGCACCGTGGATTCCTTACCCCGTCGTGCCTGTGGGCCCATAGGCACCTGCGCGGGAATGCCGATGAATTTTTTCGGAGTTATTCGTCCCCGGAAATGGCCTTCATGCAGATTCTTCTGCTGAAGGAGACCGAGCCGGATCGCGCGGTTCCTTTTCTCATCGAGAGTTTTCTTGCCCGAACCGAGATCCCTGAAGAGATCCGGGCAGCCTCTCGGCTCTGCGTGCTGAGACTCCTGGATACCGGAGTCTCCCCCGATCTGGTAAACGCATTACGTTCCAGGTATCCGGGAGTGGAGATACTCAATCAATGGCGACCCGGTATTCCGGGCCGTTACGTGCCGATGAAGCGTCCGCAGGGGCACGGAAATGTCGACTTCCATCAGATGGTCCGCTCCGTCCACGACATGAAGGAATTGTCTTCACTAACCCGCACGGTGTATTTGACCACTCTTTTCCACGTACCCCTTCCGGAAAAGGAGTGGAGGTCGTTGCTTCTCAGCCGCACGGACGATCTCTATTTTGAACGGCTGCTCATGGCGGGAATCCTGGAGAGTTGCAACGGCGGTATCGGCCTTTCACCCGAGCCGACCAAACAGACCATGGTGAGGGCGTTTCTCTATGAGTCTTATGGTCCGGCAAAGGAATCGGTTCATCGCCAAGCTGCGGAGAGGCTCAATGAGGAACGGAAACGCAAGGTGCGGAACAGCGAACTGGACCGGCTGGCACTGGAAATGGTGCCGGACGGAATCATCTGTGTCGACAAGACAGGGCTGCTCTACTACATGAACCCGGCCTGCGAGAGGATTCTCAGAGCGAACACACACCTCAGGGAGCGCCTTTTCGGCACTGATTCCCTTGAACTGGCCTTCCGGAGGTACTCGCCGGGTACCGTGTTGTCGCGTCTGACCGTGCCGACCTCTCACGATGAAGATCCAACGGAGATTTTCGGCGACAGAGTCGCTCTGTCGAGCTCCGGAAGGCGCTATGAGGTCGTGCTCGGCCGTCAGGTCATTCTTATCCGGGACACCACCGACCAATTCCTCATAGACAAAGAGATCGGCAAACTTTACCGCCATGAACTCAAGGCCGCACTCGACGTCATGGGGGTGGGTTTGGCCGGGGCCAAGCAGATGGTCAATGAGTCCCGCCGTGAGGAAAGCCTCGAATTCCTCGACCAGGTTGAGCAGAAACGGGCGGACCTGTTCTCCATGCTTGAGGAGAAGATGGATTTCATCCGCCTTCACTCGGATGTCTTCCAAATCCGGCCGACACCGCTGAATCTCAACCTGGTGGTGGAGAAGTGTGTCGGCAATTATCGGGAGGCTGCCGCGGCCAAGGGAGTCGTAATCTCGTCCGATCATTTGCACGTCGATGCGGTCATGGTGAGAGGGGAAGAACGCTACCTCGTCCGGGCCCTGGATAATCTCGTACGCAATGCAGTCAAATTCACCGCGTCGGATTCGGAGATCGAGGTGTCCGTCGGGAGCGAGAACATGGAGGCGTTCGTTCGAGTCAAGGACGGGGGACCGGGCATTCCTACGGAAAACCTCGGAAAAATCTTTCAGCTGGGCTTCACTACGGACGGAACGGGCAGGGGACTCTACCTGGCCCGAAGGATAGCCGTCGCGCACCATGGAAGAATAGATGTGAAGAACAATAACGGCACCGGGGCATGCTTCGTGTTCCGTATGCCCATGGCATTGGAGGCATAGATGGACCGGAGGCTCTCGGTTCTCCTGGCCGACGACGAGCCGATCATCAGGCAGAGATTGCGCATGATGATCGGTCGGGCGTTTTGCGTGGATGAGGCCGGGACGGCGAAGACCGCACGGGAGGCTGCAGCGGACGGTTACGACGCGATTGTGCTCGATATCGTCTTTCCCGACGGCAACGGTATAGAGATTTGCCGTGAGATCAAAGACAGAGATCCTTACTGTACCGTTGTCATTAGTTCCTCCATGGAGAGTGTCGACGCATGGAACGATGCGTTTCAGGCAGGAGCCGACGGGTACCTGGAGAAGCGGGAACTGCTCGGTCTTGATCCCCGAAAGATCGTGCTTATGATCGAGAATCTCGTGGAGCGGAACCGCCTGAAGCGAAAGACGGAAGAACTGACGAAGCGCCAGGCGGAACTGCTCTCCATTTTATCACACGATGTCCGCGCTCCGTTCCAAGTTCTGCTCGGCACAATAGAGCTTCTCAGAAAGAGCAGCATGCCGCCGGACCTGGCCTGCAAGGTTGAGACGCTGCACCAATGCGCCGGCGGTCAGTTGGCGTTTATAAATTCCTTGTTGGAGTTGCTGCGGCTCGAATCAGGCGCTTCAGGACTCCGTCGCCGCGTCGTAGACATTAACCTGCCGATTAACCAAACCGTTCAGGGGTTGCGTGTTCTTGCAGAAAAGAAGGGGATTTCGCTGAGCGTTCATTTGGAGGATAAGCCCCCCGAGATCGAGGCGGATCTCGCACGGATATCACAACTGATACACAATCTGTTGACCAACGCGATCAAGTTCACTCCCGCCGGTGGACGAATTCTGGTGACGAGCCGAAGCGTAGAGCGCTCGGGGAGAAGGGGAGCGGAACTTGCCGTAGCGGACACCGGTATCGGCATTCGACCCGAGGACCGCGAACGTGTCTTCCAGCGTTTCGGGAGATGCACGGCAGACGGTACTCAAGGTGAACGGGGAACCGGACTCGGACTGTCCATCTGCAAGGAAATTGTACAGCTTCACGGTGGGACACTACACATTGACGGGACCACTACGGAGGGAACTACGATGAGAGCGTGGTTTCCCGCCATAGAGAATCGCGGGACCGAAGAAGCCCCGTCCACACATCGGTCTTCCTCGTCCGCCGTGACGCTGAAATGCGCAACAGCGTGACGTTAGGGGCCCCCTTGAAATGCCCTTTACCGGTACGGCGAATCGGCGGGCGGCATTGAGACATTAGGCTCACCATACGTTTCGTACGCTTCCCGGTGACCGGCGCAAGTCATGAATGCGCATTCGGGAACCAATCCTTGAGAACGCAGCGCGTGACCTGAAAAATTGACGTGCCCATCCCCGCGTGCTAATTGGTAGGAAGGTATTTCCGGTAAGGCGCTTCCGGCGGGCCATGATGTCCGAAAACCCGAAACGGAGGTTGTGGTATGGTCCCGGCTGCCGTGAAGAATCATCCATGAGATTTGCCGCAACCAACTGTACGGCGGCTTGGTCCGCACGGCGGATCGCCGCGTGGGAATGCAGCGCCCCGCTCCATTCGCACCCGGACTCAGGGAACAACGGCCGACTATCCTCGAACCGTACACCGGAGAGAGCAGTTTGAACCATGTTCGAGGCGACACAATGACATCATGCCCGCTTCGACGCTTGATCTCGGCTGGCGTTTTGTTCGCCGCTCTGCTCATTTTCGGCTGCGACTTGGTGCCGAGCAGGCCCGAGGCGGTCTTTGTCCTGTACCGTGACCGTATGAAGGCGGAGAAGCTGCAAGATGCAAGGAAGCTGTTGTCCGAGGAATCCAAGGTTTTGTCCGTCAAACTGACCGAGGACTTCAAACTCAAAGAAGCGCCCGAGAATCTCGCCCTGCTCAACGTTCTCGATCCCGTGACCGCCCCCTTGATCACGCAGTCCGAAACCGATTCGGCACTGCTCCAGGTGAGAACCCTCAAGGGCGGTGTCAGGCTCGTCCGGCTCGTTCGCCCGAAACCCGATGCGTCTTGGGCTATTGACATCGGCGGTGAGTTGAAGGCTCTCAAGAAGTTCCTCGGTACCCGGCGGGCACTGGAGACGGTACGTGAACAGGCGGGAGAATACGCAACGTCGTGGCGTGCCTTTTCCGATCAGCTGGGGAGAATGAGAGCCACCGAACCGCCCCCGCCGAAAACAGTGTCCCAGGAGAAGAAGTCCGAGATTAGGGAAGACAAGAGGACCGAAGTAAGGACAGGGCGGAGGCCGCGGACGTCTGCCGGGGGGGCGAACCGCTCGAGGCGCAGGACGGTGAATCGGAACGGCAGATAGCCGCATTGATGTATCGGTTCCCGATCGGGTTACTTGTCCGGCCTTGAAAGACCGGTCTACTCTCATACGGTCCCTCTGGGACGTGCATGATCGTTTGCCCCGACCGGGGCTGTTGAGAGTAGCCCGGTACTTCAGTGCCGGGTCAAAAGCCAAGCGAGTAGTCTCACGATCGTTCGGTGACCGACATGGTTGTAACAGTTGTTTCTTCTCGTTCCCAGGCTCTGCCTGGTAACGCCCTGCCTCCGGGCTCCGCCCGGTCTTGTCTTTCCGGACCCCGGCCTGGTGGGACAGCCCCGCGCCCCGCGGGACTGTCAATGACGGGCAAGATGCCCGTCCCACTGAGACGGCGGGCGGTTGCCCGCCCTTGAAGATGACGGGCACGGAGGCCCGTCCCACGACACAGGTCTAAGGCTTCATGACAGTCCTTCGTAGCCCGGGCCTCCGTGCCCGGATCTTGTTCTTGCCGGCTAAACACGCGGTAGCGTCCCGGCGTCCCTGCCGGGCGAGAGATAGTACGTTGTTTCCACTAGAGAATACCCCGCGGAACGCGGGGAGGCCGGCGCTACCAAAGCAGGCTTTGCTGCCTTGGATACGACACCGTAATGAGGAAACGGGGCACTTCGCTTTCTTCATGCTTCTGTTGTACCCATTCAGTTACCCGGGGCGGTGACTTCGCTTGGAGATGTCTTTGCGTGGTGCCTGATGGTGCGTCCGCGAAGGTCTGTTTCCACTGTATTGGGCACAGGGGTGCCGGTTTTTGCGAACCGTTCATCGATTGTTTGAATTCCCATAGGAGGCGATGCCGATGAGTGTTGGAAGTGTTCTGCGAAGAAGCGCATTCAACTACCCCCATAAGACGGCGCTGGTTTTTCGGAATCAGCGTATTACGTATGCCGAGATGAATCGCCGAGTCAATTGCGTTGCAAACAGCCTGTTGGAGATGGGGCTCGGAAAAGGCGACAGAGTGGCCGGGCTCTTGCATAATTGCCCGGAGTTCTTCGAACTGTACTTCGCTTGTGCCAAGTGCGGCGGAGTCTTTGTCCCCATCAACAATCTTCTCAGGTCGAGAGAGTTGCTTCAGATATTCGACTATATCAAGCCTCGCTTTCTGGTCGTCGACAAGGATTTCGGCGCAAGTGTTCAAGCGGACGCAGCCGAGATGAAATCAACGGAATTCCTTTTCACACTCGGCGACGATTCCGCCGGCGGGAACTCATACGAGAATCTGGTCACACGAGGGGATAGTTCCGAACCGGACGTCCCCATTTCCAACGACGATCTGGTGAATATCTTCCTGACCTCGGGGACCACGGGACGGCCCAAGGGGGCAATGCGAACCCACGGTCACGACAAGCTGAATATGATGAGTTGCGCCATTGAATTGGGGCTCACGCGCGAAGATCGTGCCTTGCTCCTGTTCCCCTTTTATCACATAACGTTCACCGACAATTTGCGACATGTTCTTATGAGCAACACCATCGTCATAAGGCAAGAGGGGGCGTTCAATCCGCCCGAAGTGCTGGAACTCCTCTCCTCGGAGGGGATTACCATGTGTCAGTTTGTGCCGACCATGGTCAACGCGATGCTCCAGGTTGAAAGCCTTGAAGAGTATGATCTCGGCAAGTTCCGATACCTTCTCTATGCCGCCTCTCCTATGCCCGTGGATTTGTTGAAGAGGGCAATGAGGAAGTTCGGGTGCAAGTTCTTTCAACTGTATGGGCAGACTGAAACCGGCCCTGCCGTTACCGCTCTCAGGCCCGAGGATCATGTGATGGAAGGATCCGACGCTCAGTTGGCCAGGCTGGCCTCCGCGGGGCGCCCTCTCGTGGATTATGAGGTGAGAATCGTCGACAAGGACGGCAAAGATGTTCCAGTTGGTGAAGTGGGCGAAATCATCGTGCGTAGTGAAGCCATGACGTCCGGGTACTGGAACCTACCGGAAGAAACCGCCGCAACCATTAGGGATGGGTGGCTCTACACCGGTGATTACGGCAGATTCGATGAAGAGAAATACGTGTACCTGGTGGATCGAAAGCACGACATGATCTGTAGCGGGGGCAAGAACATCTACCCGAGAGAGATCGAAGAGGTCATTTACACTCATGAAGCGGTTATGGAGGCTGCGGTCATAGGGGTTCCCGATGATTACTGGGGAGAAGCGGTCAAGGCCCTCGTAGTCTTGAAAGAAGGAATGCAGGCGACTGAAAGGGAAATCATCGATCTGTGCAGAGAAAACATCGCAAGCTACAAGAAGCCGAAATCCGTCGAGTTCGTAGAACAGCTACCGAAAAGCCCTACCGGAAAAATTCTCAAGAGGGTGATCCGGGAAGATTACTGGCAGGGGCGCGAGAGAAGAGTGTGAGAGCAAACTGAGGAACTCGTCTGGAACTCTCTTGCCTGCCTTTCCGCGCAAAATACCGGATGGGGGGGAAAGGTCGCAGAGGAAAAAGCCTGTCCGGGAACCGAAAGAGCCTATGATCTTGGTCCCCGGACACGTAACAAAGGAAGGATATGAGTCTTAGTACCACTTGACCGGCGGCTTACAGACCGGCATGCATACCGGTCCGCAGGTCGGCGGCATACAGGGTGGAGGCGCACAAAACTGCGCCGGTTGAGGTTTGATTTTGCTTATCCTTGCCGGCATCGGAGGCTGAGGCGGCGGGGCCTGCATCGGCATTGCCATTGTCGGGCATCCCGATGGGGGGCAAACACCGCCTTCCATGCCTGGGCCGGCGAGGCCGGGTTGCATTGGGTAGTAGGCGTTGGCCGCGGAGAACGCCGCCACCGCTATGACGAGCACACACACACTGATGAGAGATATTCTTGCCATCCCCGACTCCTTCCTTAGGAGAGTAAGATCCTTTGTAAATTAAATCGGCTAGTTGGTTAAACTGTCGAGAGTAATATATCAAATATGTGCGTAGTTGTCAATAAAGTTCTTCAAATCAAGACAGTTAACCATGAATCCCAACAACGTGGTCACTGGTGGTAGTATAATATCCTGATATCACAGTGCAAAAGTAGCATCATAGGGTCGACCGCATCGGGAATCCCCTTATCACTCCGGAAACACGCTCCATTCGCTCCGGGAACCCGCCGGCTCCGAAGCGCGGCTTCTGCCGCCGGAAAGGGGGCATCGACCGACGCAATGTCCTCTTGACCCGCTCGCCGTCGCGTGGTATCGATTACTTGTTTCACGACCGTTTGATGTATGCGCGGCTCCGGGGAAGGTTCTTGCAAAAGCAATGATCAGTCTGCCGGTATGCCCGGAAACGAGAGAAAGCCGCGGAGGGGAGATGTTCACTCAACTGATCGGCGAGAGAGACGCCGCATATATCCTGGATCTTCCGGAGCCTGCGCGGATCCGGGAAGCTGTGGAGAGAGCGGAGATAAAGCCTGCCGAGGTGGGGCCCGACGGATCCCTCTTCGCAGTGGCGGATGTGGTGATGATGAGACTCGCGGAAGTCATCCGTCATTTGGGAGTCGACCGCGGGAAGGCGATTCGCTATTCGGAAGCGGTTCTTGGGTCAAGGCTCCGCGCCCACGATGAAACCGTGGTTGATTGGATAGAAAACGAGGCGCAGGAATTGTTTTGTCTCATTTCGGACGGGCAGCTCTCGCGGATTTATCTGAGAAACAAGGAAGACTTCAAGGAATTCGACGTGGGCGCGGTGAAGCCGGTCCTGCTGCCGACGACTCGGTGCGAGATAAACGTATTCCGCGTAATCCGGCCGGTGGTCTACCGGGCACGCCAACTAACGGCCCAAAGAAGCTCCGTACGTCAACCATGAGGCGCAACCGGAACACCTCATGGATATAGTGACGCGTATTGAAATTCGCGGTAATCCTAATCCAGTTCATCAAGGATCCCGCCGGTCGTTCCTGTCATTGCGAGGAGCGCAGTCCCGCACAGAACGCGGGAAAACAATCTCAAAGCCTCGTGAAAGGCTGAGATTGCCCTGCCCTCCCGTAGGGGCGGCCCCCTGTGGCCGCCCAGGGTAGGCACGGGGGCCTACCCCTACGGCTCGCGATGACAAACGTGAAGGCGTCCGCAGTATTCAAGGAGCGACACTATAGATGAGCGGTTCAGGCCGGCTCCTTGCGTGTTGCGCCTCGGCGGACGGATGTGGGCGCTACCGTGAATCCCGGCATTCCTTGAGATCGATGGTCCGCAGCACTGATTTGAGTTGGCTCTTAACTGCGTCTTTTTTCAGTTGATAGGATTGGATCCTGTCCATGTTCCCTGCGTCTATTGCCGATCCGAGAACCGTGTCCACGGTCTTGAGGTCTTGTTGGTAAGACTCGGCCATTCTCACGAGTTCCGCACAGCTCTTTGCC
>JAZDHD010000044.1:0-5444 GCA_043806215.1 Pseudomonadota bacterium
GCGTGACGAAAATGAATCCGCATCGTGCTACGATTTGTCTCCGTGCCGGAGTTTTGAGACAGTTTCCCTGTGCCTACCCATGGGCACCCACAGGGGGGTGCCCCTACAAACACGCCCGGCAGGGACGCCGGGACGCTACCGGGCAGGAACACGACACCGTAATTTCGCCACGGAGCACTAAGGCGTTGGAACTCTCTCCGTACAGGTAATCTTCTATGGCAAGGCCGCATCCTCGAAAGCAATTGGTGACATCCGGCATCGACCGTCTTGACCGCCTGTTGGGAGGCCTGTTCATAGGCGACAACGTCATTTGGTACGATGATGCGGGAAGTCTGGCTTCCGCATTCTGCCTGAATTTCGTTCAGACGTGCAAGGATGAGAATCAACCCATCATTTATGTGACCTTTGACCGGTCCCCGCGGAATCTCCTCGAGAAACTGGGAGCACTCTCGGAATATCCCGGCCTCACAATATTGGACTGTTTCACCTGGGGAAAGGGTGCGGGATCGGACGTGTTTCTCCGGTTCTACTACGATGACCGGCCCGGATGGCCGTGCCGAATCGTGAGGGTCGACGAACCCCGCCAGCCCGAGCAAGTTATGGACGCCGTGTACGGAGTGCATGCGTCCCTCAGAGGAGACGTGCGCTTTGTATTCGAGAGCATGACGGGCATGCAGGAGATTTGGGGCGGCGAAGAGCAGTTGCTGCACTTCTATTCCCACTCGTGTCCCCGGCTGTACGAGCTGAATACCGTTGCTTACTGGGTCATGGAGAAGAACGCTCATTCTGCACGGCAAAAGGCTCAGATCAACCAGATAGCCCAGGTGGCGATAGACCTTTCGATCAAGCGGGGAACGACTTCACTGACCATCCTGAAAGCCGAAGAACGGAGCCTCGACAATCACCACAAGCCGTTCAACTACTGGACCAAGGATTTCGAGATCGTCTTTGAAGATGAGAGCGGCGTGTCCGGACGGATAGAATTGGGCCGCCGCCTCAAGGAAATCCGTACCAAGAGGGGGTTGTCCCAGACCGATCTGGCAAAACTCGTCGGGGTTACGCCCAGCACCATCTCTCAGGTGGAGAGCAGCCTCATCTATCCTTCCATACCCGCGCTGCTCAAGATGGCGGAAGTGCTCTCGGTGAATGTCAGCTCGTTTTTCCAGGACAAGGCCGACATCCCCAAGAGACTTGTGTTCCCCTCCTCCGACGCGGCGGAAATCAGGTTTCCCGACCTCCACTCAGAGGGGATCTCGGCAAAATCTCTCACTCCCGCGGACCTGGAAACGAGAGTGGAACCCTTTGTATTGGAGATCGCACCGAACACCAAACTCACGTCTCATTTCTTCGTGTACAAGGGTGTGGAGATGGGGTACGTGATCTCGGGGAGACTGGAGATGACCGTCGACAATGAGGTCTATTCGCTCCGTCAGGGTGACACGGTCTATCTGGAGTCCGACATTCCCAGTCAATGGCACAACGAAGGCCCCAGCGTCGCCCGGCTGCTGTGGATGAGGGTGAAATGAGGGGAGTAAGGTCGCCGGCCTGTCCCCCGTACAGGCTTCCCCAGCGATCTTAATGTGCCGAAGGCACTTAGGAATGTAGCCGGGGGATTAATCCCCCGGAAAAACGGGATAAAGCCGATTTCCGGGCCTTGAAAGGCCCGGCTGACATCGCGGGTCCCTTCGGGACGTTATGAATGAACCCAAGTCCAAGCGGAGCAACAGGCCTAAGTTAACGCCTATGGGCAGGAGCCTGGGAACGAGAAGGAAGAGGACTTTCAGACAAAAGGTGTCTTTTTCCGGATTATCTGGGAACCTCACTGAGAGGAATGCCCAGGGCATCGGCCACCCCTTTTCCGTAAGCGGGATCGGCCTTCAGACAGTTGCCTATGTGGCGGACCTTGATCTCTTTGGGCGCGTCGCCCATCGCTCGGGCGGTATTTTCGAAGAGTGCCTTCCGTTGCTCCGGATTCATCAAACGGAACAACGCTCCGGGTTGCGAATAGTAGTCGTCATCGTCTTCGCGGTGGTTCCAGTGGTCCGCAGCGCCTTCCAGTGCCGACGGAGGCTCGCGAAACTCGGGTTGCTCCCGCCACTCACCGTAACTATTGGGCTCGTATCCCAGCGTTGCGCCGTAATTGCCGTCCACCCGCATGGCGCCGTCGCGATGGCACGCGTGTACCGGACAGCGCGCACGATTGACCGGAATCAGGTTATGGTTGACTCCCAAGCGATAACGCTGGGCGTCACCGTACGAGAAAAGCCGTCCCTGGAGCATCTTGTCGGGTGAAAAACCGATACCGGGAACAATGTTGCCCGGGTTGAAGGCCGACTGCTCGACTTCGGCGAAGTAGTTTTCGGGGTTCCTGTTCAATTCAAGGACCCCCACATCGGTCAGCGGATAGTCCTTGTGCGGCCATACCTTGGTCAGATCAAAGGGATTGAAAGGAAATTTTGCCGCGTCTTTCTCCGGTACAACCTGGATCCTCATATCCCATTTGGGGAAGTCGCCCTTCTCGATGCTCTCAAACAGGTCGCGCTGATTGGTTTCCCGGCACTTGCCGATGGCCGCCTCAGCCTCGGCGTCCGTGAGGTTCTTGATTCCCTGCCGGCTCTTTAGGTGGAACTTCACCCAAAAGCGTTCGTTCTCAGCATTGATGAGGCTGAACGTGTGGCTGCCGAAGCCGTGCATGTGGCGGTAGGAAAACGGGATCCCTCGATCACTCATGACAATGGTTATCTGGTGCAGTGCCTCGGGTAATGATGTCCAGAAGTCCCAATTGTTCCGGGCGCTGCGCAGGTTCGTCTTGGGATCGCGCTTGACTGCATGGTTGAGATCGGGAAACTTAAGGGGGTCCCGTAGAAAAAACACGGGAGTGTTGTTTCCCACCAGGTCCCAGTTGCCTTCCTCCGTGTAGAACTTAATGGCGAAGCCTCGAATGTCGCGCTCGGCATCCGCTGCCCCACGCTCACCCGCTACCGTAGAAAGACGGACGAAAACATCCGTGCTCTTGCCTACTTCAGAGAAGACTTTGGCCTTGGAGTATTGTGTGATGTCGTGGGTCACCGTAAAGGTCCCATAGGCGCCTGATCCTTTCGCGTGCATGCGCCGTTCGGGGATGACTTCGCGGTCGAAGTGAGCGAGTTTCTCAAGAAACCAAACATCCTGAAGTAGTTGAGGTCCACGCGGTCCTGCCGTCAGCACGTTCTGGTTGTCGGGAACCGGGCTTCCAAAGGCTGTGGTAAGGGTCTTGTCCGATTTGTCTCCCATGTGATGTCCTCCTTTGTCTATGGACGCGATGGTTGTTGCGGCTCGGCCATGGTCTTGCCAATGACCAAGATATTAATCGAGAAACGTTCCGGATCTTCCAATCGGCGGGGTTGCTTCCTTTGAGAGAACGATTATCTACTAATAACCATCCTAGATGGATTCCCCTCCCGTGTCAAGAAAAGAGCCGACCTTTGTGCAGAAGGCTCCTCATCCTTCTGCAGAGACGGCCCCCTTTGATGTTGGTGTCGAGACGGCTTCTTGGCTGAAGGGTACAATTCTCGGCGTTGGCCGTAGCCCACGACCTGTTCTGAATATCTCATCCCATTTCAGACCACGCAGTGTGTTACCCTACAACAGGTGCTTGAGGTTGTGATGCGGCCTTGCAAGCGACGTGTCGAGGAATGGTGACCTGATCGTTAATTCCTACGGCATGGGAGGTGAGATCAATTTGGATCTCGTGGAAAAGATGGCTGAAGCAGGGCACGGCAATATCTACGACATGCGGGACGCGGACTCAGCAGCCAGAGCGTTTGCTGCACAGCTTGGAGGCCTCATCACCACAGTGGCTCAAGATATCAAGACCACGGTGGAGTCCGACGACCCCCGAATTGAGGTAGCACGATTGGCTTGTGTCGAGTTAAGCGCTTCTCAGTCGCCAACGTCGTTGAGACCGCCGGTGTTGAAGATTGAAGGTGACACCACTTATGCTACTCTTACGGACGATTTGACTTTGATGCCCTTCTGACGCAGTGTTTCGAGGAGTGCGATGAGTTCCTCCTTGTTATAATCCCACGGCTGCTCAGGTTTACTTGTCTTGTAGGTTGGCACTATTACCTTGGTCACCCATGTTGTAAATGCCATTTTGATGTTTTGTGTCGCTTCAATCCAGTCACCATCGTAATCCGACTCCTCGATATCCTCGATTGTTTCCGGTGTCAGTCCTGAGTGCTTGGCAAGATCCTCACGAGTCATTTTTAACTTGTTCCGAATATCATAAATCGTCTGGGCAAGAGCGGACTGGGCACGCAGGAGTTCAAAACGAGCGGCCCTTTCGGGATCATCCTTAATAAATTCGCTGTACGCCCACGCTACCGCATCAGTACTCAGTCTCTTCTCAGTCATTGTCTGGCTCCCAATTGAAAGTGTGGGATTCTGGATCTTTTTGATATCTTTCCCTCTTTTTTTTGGCCTTTTCGATCTCAGCAGGAGGGGTCTTCTTTGTCGTCTTCTGAAAGCCGTGGGTTACGACCGCAGCCACTCGTTCATGAAAGAAGTATAGCGTACGCAGTCGTACTTTGTTCTTACGCGCTCGCAATTGATAGATCTTATCTTCGAGATGTTCACAAGCAGGAAACTCAAGTTCGTATCCATGCTCCTGTAGACTCATGAGGCGATCAACACATTGGTCGGCCTCGTCTTTGGGTCTTCCACGGAGCCATTGCTGCATCTCGACTTTATCGCCCTCCTGATAGAATACGACATTCACTGGCGGCACCGGTTCAACCTCCATACCTTTTATCAATAATCTTGCTCCAATAGTCAAGCATTAGGATCGGCCCGCTCCCCCTTCGTCCCAGACCATTTGCACACCTATTGCACACAATTGCCGAGAACTCTCCTCATCCGTTCCATCACATCACCACAACCGGGTGGTACAGTCTTCTTCATGAATCCTTATTCCTCCGACCAACCCCCTGATATGGTGAAGAACAGGAATTGATGCAGGAGACGCTCGAATGAGAGGCAATGGAGAAGGACATGAGGAGGACGCACCACGCCGGCGGGGCGGTGAGCCCGTGAGTCCCGTCAATGGGCATGAAGAACCTGTCGGAGTGGTGCGATTGGTTGCGGCTTCGTTCATGCTCGCGGCGGCCGTTGCCCTCGTGCCCATCGCCCTGGATTGGCGGTCGCCGGTTTTTCTCGTCGTGCGGCCATGGGTATTGATCGGCCTGTTCGTTGTATCGGCCGGCGTCATCGTCGCGGAAGCGAAAATCCTGCGGACCTCCTCGCCCGGGCAACGGATGCTCCGAATATTGAGTGCCGCGGGGCTTCTCGCAGCCGTACTGGTCCCGGTGATCACCCTGGTTGTCGAAGCCCGCTTCCGCTGGGCCAGCTATCAGGTCATGCATGCAGACCCGGCAAGGATGGAACGATTGGGACGCCACATCGTC
>JAZDHD010000045.1:0-5533 GCA_043806215.1 Pseudomonadota bacterium
TCCGCTACCTCCATGAGCAGAATTGCCGGTACGGCAGGCGTGACCAAGAGCCTCATACATCATCACTTCAAATCGAAGGAACAGCTTTGGATGGAGGTGAAGAACCGGCGCTTTCACGAATACTTCTCCCTCCAGAAGGAACAGTTGGCGGAAGCGGATACGGGAATCGAGAGCTTCAGGTCATGTGTCATCAATCTTTTCAATGTGTTGAAGAATAATCCGGACATGGTGAGGCTCATCAGCTGGCACCTTCTGGACAGGGCTCAGACGGAGAGACATGGAGATGAAAAGGAATTGACCGAGATGGGACTTGCCAAGGTGTTGGAAGGCCAACAGCTCGGCTATGTGCGCAAGGACATGGACCCCCGTTACATGTTGATCTCGTTCTTTTGCCTGGTGTTTCATTGGTTCATGGCGAAGCACGAATATCTCAAATGGGTTGGAATATCGCAAGATACCGACGAGTTGGACGAGAAATACCTCGAGAACATGTTGAAGATCTTTTTTCAGGGAGTACTTCCCCGATGAGCGGTTCGCCAAGATCCTCACTTTTCAACAATCCGGTAAACCACAGTACCCGCTTGGAACGCGTTAATGAAGATACTATTGCGGCAGCGGTATGTGGACCCGCATTTTTTTGCGGCATCCCTTGGTCGGTCGGCCGATCACCGGCCACCGCGGCCGGGTTCAATGTCTGCGTGTGAGATAACCATATGATGTGTATAAGCAAAATGATACTCCAAAGCCTGGAGAGACTAAGCCAAACCATAGCCCGCGCAGGGCGCGCCATGAGGACCGTGAGACGGCCGAGGCATGCTCCCACGTTGGCACGGAGAGTCCGGTCGCTCAAGCTTACCAGCATGAACAATTGGCAACGGCGCCTGGCCGAGGACAACGCGTACGGCGCGTCCTTGTTCCCGGTGCATTCCATCGTCGACAGTATGTACGGCGACAGGGCAAGGTATTTCACCGAGGCCTCGGATCTGAGCGCAATGCAGTCGGCAGAGTGCGGGGTGGAGGCAATCCGGCTTCTCTTTTCCCCTAAACCTGACCGGCCGACCGATTAACGCCCCTTTAGGAGCAAGGAGCACTGCCATGAAGACTTCCCTTAAGATCATCCTGGCCGCAACGTTGGCAGGAGCGTGTGCAGCCGCCACCTTCACCTTTGCCGACAGGATCGTCCCGGCAGGACCGAAGCGGGTGCATGCCGACCGGGTCCGTACCGTGAAGGCGGCCAGAGTGGAGCAGGCGGGCTACGTCCGTGAGATCCGTTTCTCAGGAGTGGTTCGGGCGGTGAACCGCGGAAAACTATCGTTCACTCACGGTGAACGGCTCATTTCACGGCCCGTGGAAGTGGGGGACCATGTCGACAAGGGACAGGTGCTCGCTCGGCTGGATGACAAGAAGATCTCCAATTCCGTTGCAGTGGCCGAGGCCGCGTTACGTGAGATCGATGCACGGATGGATCAGATTCAAAAGGACCATCAACGTTATGAGGGCCTTGTGAACGCGAGCGCCAGCGCAGCCGTGGAATTGGAGAGAGTCATTGAAAAGAAACGCGTGATCATTGCATCCAAGGAGGCCGCTCAAGCCAATCTTAGGGAAGCGGAACGTATGTTGAAAGAAAGTGTTCTGCGGGCACCGTTTGCCGCCACTGTGACCGAAGTGCTCATCGAGCCGGGAGAATTCGCGACTCCCGGTGCCCCGGTCGTGGTTCTCAGCGGTGACGGCGACGTGGAGATCAAGGTGGAAGTTCCCGAGTCATCGGTCCTGAAGCTTTCCGTGGGGAATCCGGTGACCATTGATCTGCCTTTGGCCGGCAGAAAGGGACTCGAAGGCAGGATCGCGTATCTGGGAAAAACTGCATTGGGCCCGGGTAGTCTGTTTCCCGTGCTCGTGTCGCTCGACAACGACTCCGAGGCATCGCCCGGAATGACCGCCGAGGTGGTGTTTCAAACGGAAGAGAGCCAGGCACTGTGTGTGCCTCTGGCTGCCGTAATCAATCCGGGCGGCCAGATCCCGGAACTTTTCGCGGTTCACGACGGGAAAGTGCGGAAGGTCCCGGTTAAGGTGGGCGAAGTCGTCGGCCGACGGGTAACCGTGGAAGGCGATTTGAGATCCGGTCAATTGGTCGTATCGGGCGGTCATTTGTCCCTGCTGGACGGTGATTCCGTAGAGGTCCGGGAAGATGAACATCTATGAAAAGCTGTTGGAGCAGCGCAGGCTGATCATGAGTTCGGCGGTTCTGTTGAGCCTGATCGGCATCTTATCGGCAGCGGTCATGCCCCGCCGGGAAGACCCGCAAATTCCCGAACACTGGGGATTGGTGGTCACGGCGTTTCCCGGCGCGGATGCGGAGAAGGTGGAGCGCCTCGTTGTCGATCCCATCGAAGAATACCTCGCGGAAGTGGACGAAATAAAGGTCGTCGAGTCAACGATCCGGGCCGGCGTGGCCATCACGTTCGTTGAACTGAGATTCCCCCAGGACGACGTGGATCATGCGTGGGACGAGGTCCGCCGAAGCCTTGAAAAGGCGAGGAGAGAGTTTCCGGAAAGTGCGGGCGAGCCCATCCTGGACGAAAAACTCCAGGATCAAGAATCGGTGGTGCTGGCCTTGTCCGGGGAGATGGACCCGGTCGCCCTCGCGGACATTGCCGAGGCCATGAAGAAGGAATTCTTGTCCCTAATGGACGTGTCGCGAGTAAAGTTGATCGCGGATCCCGGAGAGCAGATCACCATCGAATTCGACGATTCCTCGATGCGTCGGCTCGGGGTGGACCCCCTTCTCCTCAAGGGACAATTGGCGTCGCGCAATCTCACCGTTCCCGGCGGTTCAATCGAGCTCGGCGGCAAGAAGGTCATTATCAGGCTTAATGATGAATACGAGTCTACGAGGGATATTTCGTCCACGCCGATTGTGCTTCCTTCCGGCGCGGGCATTCCGTTGGCCGAATTGGCAAACGTCCGGAGGGGACCCGACGAGCCTGCGTCGGCAAAGATGCGGTTCAACGGCAAGAATGCGATCGGCTTGGGAATCATTCCTCGAAAAGACATCAACGTCGTGGGCTTCGGGGATGCCGTCAGGCGAAAGGTTGGAGAACTGCGGTCCCGGTATCCGGATATCGAGATCGATGAAATGGCATTCCAGCCGGCCCGCGTCCACGAAAGGCTGCTCGATCTGGGCTTTTCGCTCCTGCTTTCCATCCTGACCGTAGCCGGGGTGCTCCTCCTGTTCATGGGATTGCGTCTCGGACTCATCGTGGCTTCCATAGTACCCATGGTGGGGCTGGCGTCTCTCGCCTGCTTCCACTGGACCGGCGGGGTCCTCCAGCAGGTTTCCATTGCGGCATTTGTCATTGCCCTTGGGATGCTCGTGGACAATGGCATTGTCGTCTCCGAAAGTGTGCAGCGGCTCATCGATCAAGGGGAGGAACCAAATCAGGCGGCCGTTCAAGTGGTCAAAGAGTTGGCACTGCCTTTGGCCGCAGCCACGGGAACGACCCTTGCCGCCTTTATCCCCATGTATCTGGCGGAAAGTACCACCGGAGAATTTACCCGTGCGCTTCCGGTCATTATCATGTTGACCCTCACGATAAGCTACTTTTTCGCCGTTTCCGTAACGCCGATTCTGTCGTCATGGTTTCTCGAGCGGTCCGTGCAAACCAAGGAATCGCGATTCAGCGTGCTCGGGGGGTTCCTGGGACGATTATCCCTGAAGCACCATGTATCCGTTCTCATGGCGGCCACTCTCCTGGTGGCTGCGTCTTTGGCCGGGGCCAAATTTGTGGATAAACGGTTCTTTCCCGGATCGGACAGGAATCAGCTCATCGTCGAACTCAGGCTGCCCGAAGGGGCTCACCTGAAGGAGATCGATTCCGCTGCCGCCCGCATGGAAGCCGAGTTGGCCAAGCGTCCGGACGTCGTGTCCACGGCGGGATTCGCCGGCCGCAGCACGCCCACGTTCTATTACAACCTTCCTCGGTTGCCGGAGAGCCCTCATTTGGCACAAATCGTCGTGACAACCGCAAGCCCGGATTCCGTGGAACCGGTGCTCCGGTGGGCGCGCGAATACGTTCGGAGAGAGCTTCCCGAGGTGGAGGTGGTTGGGCGCCGACTTCAGCAGGGGCCTCCCTTGGACGCTCCCTTTGAAGTGAGACTCTCCGGGTGGAATCTCGGAGACCTGAGCAGGAGTGCGGACATGATCATGGCGAGTCTCAAGTCGGTCCCCCAGGCGACCGACGTGCGCCGCGACGTGGGGCTGGGAGTTCCGACCATCCGGTTCGAGATCGACGATGCTTCGGCGGCCCGGTACGGACTTTCCAGATCCGATGTCGCACTGGCGGTGCAAGGACGCACCCGCGGGCTCGAGGTCGGGAAATTCCGCGCGGGAGAGGATCCCGTTCCCATTCTGATACGTTCAAAGGAGGGTGAGAATTACCCGGTGAAGGACTTGGACTCGATAGACGTGGCCCGGTCGGGAGGAAAGCCGGTGCCTCTTGCGCAGATGGCCAAGTCCAAGATTGAATGGCTTCCCGCGGTGATTCATCATCGCAACAGGGAACGAGTGGTAAAGGTATCGGCCCAGCTGGCCGAGGGTGCCACGTACAGTCGGATTCTGGACGGATTGAAACCCAAGGTCGAGGGCCTGAAGCTTCCCGGAGGCGTCCGTATCGAGTACGGCGGCGAGGCGGAATCCTCCGAAGAAGCCAACGCCGCAATGTTCAAGGCATTGCCCATCGGGCTGGTGGTCCTCATCCTGATCCTCCTCGTGGAGTTTAATTCGTTCCGGCGGGTCGCCATAATCCTGTTGACCATTCCGTTGGCGGCCACTGGAGTTATTCCGGGCCTGCTCATCTCCGGGGAGCCTTTCGGGTTCATGTCGTTGCTCGGCATCTTTGCTTTGGCCGGCGTGGTTGTGAATAATGCCATTGTACTCATCGACAGAATAGAGATTCAGCGGTCAAGAGGGATGGACCTTTCCCAAGCAATTGTGGAATCGGTCACAATTCGGACGAGGCCGATATTCCTGACCACGGCGACAACCGTTTGCGGCCTCCTGCCCCTTGCCTTTTCTTCATCCAATCTCTGGCCGCCCTTGGCCTGGGCCATGATCTCAGGCCTAACCGCCTCAACCGGGCTTACGCTCTTGGTGGTTCCATCGCTCTACAAGGTGCTGTTCGCAGGAGAAGAGCGGCGTATGCTGCGTCCTTCCGTTGAGACGGTGCGCGGTTGAAGCCGGTCGGATCGGGCGTCGGACCGTGCCCGTGTCTTGTACTGAGCATGTCCCATATCTTTTTGCCGGCACCGTAGAAATCGCCGGAAAACAGCCGGTCAATTCGAGGTGATGTCCAGCCGGAGCCCCGAAGGGGCTAACCTTTAGTAGCCACGGGTTTTCAACCCGTGGAAAACGGCATTACCCAATTTGGGGAACGGCCCTGAAGGGGCCGACCAGTAACTCCGTATTCGTTGTCTCGTTGGTGGACCCCTTCGGGGTCCATAACTGTCCGTTATTGTGCACCGTTTCCATGGGTTA
>JAZDHD010000046.1:0-6791 GCA_043806215.1 Pseudomonadota bacterium
ATCTGCACGTTGATCACCATCATCCACAAGGGAAAAATCATTGCCTCAGACACGCCCGGCAACATAAAGGACACAATCGCCCGCACCGGCGGCAACCTCGAGAAAGCTTTCCTGAAGCTCACCGGACATGACGAGATGGACGGCCTGAGGGGGAGTCTCGGCGTCGGCAGTCGAATGTAGTCCGACACATCGAACGGTGCGCCCGCCGGGGAGATGAAGCGACGGGTCTCCACAGAAGTGATTATCGCTCATGCGTGCAAACGGTACGGGCTTGAGCCCGAGGTTCCCGCACACTGCGGCAACAAGCGGAAGCGCCCCGAAGCTCGGGCAATTACAGCCCTTCCGGTTTGGCGTCAGGATCGCCCGTCCGTGAAAAAACAAGAGAAGACTGAGTAATTACCCGGATATCAAGCCTGTCCCACCCACTGGTTGAACGCCCGGACGTAGGACGTCGCTCCACTTCGGATAGCAGCCTCGTCCTTGCCGTACCTGTCGGCCTTTTTCGCTCCGTATGCTAAGTGATCTCTAATGACACTATCGGCTGGAGTTGCAGATTTATGTTCATGTCTTCCTCCATGGGACAATCGCTTCTTAGAAGCGGCTTTTATTATGATTCAGAACACCAAGCATTGGTTGGTGCTTAAGAACTCCCTCACCGATGGTGTCCAAGAAACCCTGGACCAGTTCCTGATTTCGGGGCGAGCGGCAAGCTCGTACTATTGGAGGCGCTGCTCCATTTCCTAAATGCAAGACTGGTCAGGGCACTTCTTGGAGCCCGGTGTTATGGCCTTTCTCTGGAGTTCAGAGGCCTTGATCGGCTCTCCGTGGCGAAAGTGGGCTTCCGCTGGAGTCTCATACAGGAGGCCATCCTTGTCTTCCGGTAATGGCGTGCCCCAGGAAAGTGTGAGCATAACGATGCCACGTTATGTCCTCTGAGTCGCCCAGGAACTCAACTGCCACCATTTCGCTTGAAGAAGAGGTGTTAATATTAAACACTTCAGCTGGGACTACTTTTGTCCCCCGAAGAAATCTTTAAGTTTCCCATACCACTCGGACTCAGTGAAGTTCGGCCATTTCTTACTTTCAAAGGTGGGGGCCTTCTCCAGTTGACTCTTGTCCATGTTGATAATGATCGTGTCCGCTTGAGCACCCGTCTTCACGGCTTTCCATGGAATCGGGATCAATCGGTCACCGGTCCCGAGCAAACCTTCAGGAGCTAAAACCACATAGTCGAGACATCCATCCTTGCTCAGCACGAGATCTTCGATCGTTCCAAGATCCTCTCCTTTCTGACTTATCACTTTTTTCCCCAGTATCTTGCTGACCCTGTCAGCCTGCTCCATGGCAGTTTGTTCGCTTGTCGGAGTCTGTCCCGGAGTTATTGCTCCTTTTTCAGCGGTTTGAGCCTGGACGCTTGGGGTTTTTCCCACCTCTTGTTCAGCGGCTGGGGTTTGGGTTACAAACAAGGTACAGATTGCCAGAAGCAGCGTTATGAGGTGTCTGGATTTTTTCACTGAGTTTCTCCTTTCCCTCTTATGGGAATAATTTGATGGGCGTCAGAGCACGGAATTACCGTGATCGGCGCTGTTAACATGTCCATAGCCGCTGAAGCCGAACCGTCTACCGACCCAGCACGATAAAAATACCAGCTGCGACCTTGAATCGGATTAATCACCATCGGCACCAGGGCGATGACCAAGAGAACGTGAATGATCCCGCCCAGTGCGTATGCGGTGACTAAACCTATCGTGGCCTCATCTGCGGTGATATTTCCCAGACTATCTCACCAGGTTTAAACGCACCGGGGATCGAAGCACTACGAATTTCCCATTTGCCGACCTACTGCTTTCGCCGGTTCCCACATATTCTTTGATGAGTGTAGCCACCTGATTGGCATCTTTCGGGAGCATCCTCACGCAACCATGCGATTGGTTGCGTCCAATGCTCCTCGGAGCGTTGGTCCCGTGGAACCGGTATCCGGAGTCATCCAGCGTCACTGGGCCCTCAATCATGTCCTCAGTGTCCTCTTGCTGCTTTTTGAGGATGACAAAACTCTTCTGAAGGAGCGGTGCCATGGTGCCGGCGTAGACACTCCGGCTGGGGGATTCACCCCATGCCCAAGGGCTGGGAGGAGGTATCCACCACGGGGCTTCGTCGTATATGCGGGTGACATAGTATAAGCCGACAGGTGTCGGAAAATCCGATGAGCCGAGCCCAACCCTGCACTCGTACAATACGTCCCGCATCCCAACGAAGGTACTCCCGATCAGCTTCAGCGTGTGCTCCGACCGGCTCACTTCTATTTCCAGCGTGAAGGTGGTGTGCCGACCACTTCTTCCTGTCGGCATATCCTTCCAGTGCCGGATGCCTTCACCCGGCAGCACAGGGAGCATCGCGGGAGCTGATGCCGGCTCGTACAAGCGAGGGACAGGAACTCCGGATTGATACGGCTCCACCTTGAATGCGTCGCACGTATGGAATTGCGCAGGGGCGGCGATCAGCAAGAGCGTGAGAAACACCACATATTTCACGTTTCCTCCAACCATCTTGGGGGCCTTGCCGAGACGATCCGATACGGATATCAGTTCAGAGTATTTCTCCTTTCATAGACAAACTAATGCTTGTGTGGAGTCCCATGCAAACCTGGACCGCTTGTTCCCGGATCTGCCCCAACTGAGTGGCAAGCCCCAAGAAAAGCCGCCAAGTGAACGTGAGAGCACCACACGAGTATGTGTTCCGTTCCGGAATCCGTCAACCGGAGCTACCATTTGCTCAGATGCTCATCCAGTTCCTTCTCCGCTTGCTCGCGGGTGTGGCCGTATTTCTCTTGGAGCTTACCAAGTAGTTGGTCTCGCTTCCCGGCAACGACTTCCAGATCGCTGTCCGTGAGCTTGCCCCACGTCTCTCTGAATTTGCCCTTGACTTGCTTCCAATTCCCTTCAATCTGGTCCCAGTTCATGGTCCCTCCTCATCAAGTGATGGTTTACTACGCCGCCTTTTTGGATCATTCAATCGGATATCCATTAACCCTTACCGTAATTACTAGCATGTTTCGTGCCAACCGACGGTCATGGCGAGGTGGTCTTGAAAGTGCAGCCGTATCAGGTGGTTGGTGGCAGCCATGGAGAGGGAGGGGGAAACTATGGGCAGGCAGGAGACAAGTGAGTGTCCTAATAACGGACCACCGGATTCGTGGTGGCCGTATTATCAAGGACTTAAGAGGTAGATCAAAGCCTTAGAATTGGTCAATCTGATTGATCCTTTGACTGACTTTCGTGCTCAATGCCGAAGCACTTCAAGCGCCGGTACAGGGAACCTCCGGCTATGTCACGCACGACGGGGGGGGCGGGCGCTCCTTCTCTTGCCGCCACAGCGCCGCAAGCCTTCCAAAAACAGGGATTTGGACCACATCATCCGTGACATCGTGAAGCGGTGCATTCGTGCGTACCGGAAAACCGGCTCCCCTATTCCCGTGGAGCGCCGGCTCTTGGCCCCACCTGGAGGGGGAGAGATCGTATCGCCGGTGGTTCCTACTCCTCTGTGGTTTGGCGGGCTTCATTTGACAAGAAAAAGGCGGCCCGAAGACCGCCCTGAATACGCTGGTACGAAAGGTCGGCACCAAGGGAGGCCGCTGTTTTGTGCCCCCTTCTCTATTATTTAACGTCGGCCGTGATGATTGCCGCCGTGGCGATTGCCGCGGTGATCACGGCGAACGGGGCCGAAGCCGAAGCCAAGACCGCTGCGCGGGCCGTAGCCCGGGCCGTTGCCATAGGGACTTCCGTACACGACGTCCGTATCGGTTCCGTAAGAGGTGGCCGGCTCACGCCACAATGACGAATCGGATGTCATGGGGTAAGAATCTTCCGAGTCATAGGTCTCATAGCTCTCATAGCTCCGGCGGGCCTGGCGTTGAACCCTAGGCTTGTTGGGTGCGTCGATCTGGGCCGCGAAAACCCAACCGTTATCCGAAAGTTGAGCCCAGCGGCCGTCACTGCTATAAGTGCCGCTCAGTTGCAGAATCTCGTCCATCTTCGCACATCCGATAATCTCCGATGAACTCGAGGAATCCTGGCGAATTCTCAAGCACCCGTCGGGCTGGTCGACACCGGTTACGGCAGCCTGGACTCTCTGATCGGTTTGCTGATTGGCGTCTGGAGACCGATCCATCTGACGCGTGGTCGTCCAATAGGGGCTGCCTCCGGCCTGGGCTATTGCCTTTGCGGGCAAGAAGGCCGGCAGGGCGGTAAAGAGCAAAGCCAATACACAAAAGAGGATTTTATTCATAATTCTTTCTCCTGAGTCTTACTCCGGGTATCCATTTCACCGGGAGGAATAAGGGCGATCCTGTACGAATTCCAATCCAGCGTACATACTTGGTTTCAAGGTACACAGTTGTCGGATTATCGGGTGTCCGACCCGTTGCGATGCGTTTTCTATGAGTGATTGACGAGACTACGCTCGTTGTTAAGCAAAAAATAAGAAGGACCGACAAAGATATGGTACTATGCTGAGAGGACCGGCACCATCCTATCGCAATCGTGCTGTGTTCTCATCCTTTATCAAACAACCGACTTAGGAAGCTGCATGAGCTTGTACCTTCAGGTATCGGATCGCCGTACCTCCGCGCGCTGATTTCCTTGCGACCGGATTGCAGATACGGTTCATCCACCGGTTTAAGTTTACCTGCCTGAAAGAGGTCATCACAAAGGCTCTCCAATTCCTCGTAGCAGGCCCAGTACTTCTGCATCAACATATCGTCATGAGTGCGGTGCCTGATGTAATTCCGAATTTCTTCCGTTATCTTGGAATCGTCAGCCATGAGGGCCCCCTTTTTTGTGTTCCCAGTCTCAATAGATGCCGGCTCTCAAGGGAACGACTGATGTGATTGTAAACGTGCCCCAACCATACACGGCAGTCATCTAATCAAGAATCCTTACCAGTATTGAAGATCCACTGGACCAACATCAAGGCCAAGTGGACGCCGGCCCTTCGATAGCTTGTAACCGTTGCCTCCTCCTTAAGCAAGTTTCGTGCCGGCAGTGGCGAACGGCGCAAGATATCTAAGACAGGCGGGCATATCATGTGGTTAGCCACGGGTACGGATCTTCACGGGGGATAAGAGATGTCGGCAAGAGTGGGACGAGTGTCCTAATAACGGACCATAGACTTCCCGTTTGATGTCTTTCCAATGGGTTACAAACCAACTGGGTGTCTTAACGTCAGTCCATCGCATCCATCGTTGGCCTGTTCTCAGTGTGTGGCTGTCGGCGTCAGGCTTGCAATTTGGTCTTCAAGTGTATGCTGGGCTCATGGCACGGAGAGCACGCATTCACTGTCCCGCCGCCGTGTATCACGGTGATGCTCCGCGGGAAGTGCGGCCGGGATGTTGCTTTGACGAGTCGGATCGGCTTCGTTTCTACGATCTGTTGGAAGAAGGAGTCAGGCGATTCGATGTTCACATCGCAGCACTGTGCTTGATGAGCAGCCACGCCGATGGTATACGAAGTCGGTGCGGTCGAGGTTCTCGTTCCGGGAAAAGAAAGGCCGGCAACCTCGGGGATGACCATTTTGCCGAAGAGGGTCGGGCAATTACAGCCCTTCCGGTTCGGCGTCAGGATCGCCCGTCCCTGAGAAAACAAGAGAAACCAAGAAAAGACTGAGCACCGAATCGTCGGTGAAGCGGCACCGAGGATGAAAGAGTGAAGAATCCGTGGTCTTGATGGGATGGGCCTCGTAAACCGATCCGAATGATATCTCCCACAATCGCGCCGATCATACCCTTGACCTCCAGCCTCTACCCGCAGGCTATGCGGACGTATGACTCGGACCGCAAAGAACAGCATGTCCCCTCTTTTGTCCGGTCTTTCTCTTTCCCATTTCCTCACAACCTCATATTTCACTCGGTGTGCAGTTGCGAATCCAGAGCGGGTTCCAAGTCTTCACGCAGAGAGATGTCACCATGCCTCACCGATTTCGGAGAAAAAGTGACAATCCTGCGCCCGCTTTGTCGTTCCTTCCTTCTCAAATCCTCGGCAATCTTCTGTAGATCGTATTCGAACCGTGCCGCATGTCGCAGACGTGCAGCTCTCACCTCTTCAACAACCGGATCCTTGAACATGATTACTCCTCCATAAGTTCTTCCGGAGTGCAAATCACCGGGCAACGATAGCCTCTTGCTTCAACTACGGCTTCAATGTTACGCCGGAGAAAAGCATTGGCAAGATGCCTGCAATTCCATGTGACAAGAAAGTCAATGCCGTTGACGGCGCATAGCGCAATGTGCAGCGCATCTTCACCATATTCTCTCGGGATAGGCCCTTCGTTCACGAGTGCTTCTGCGAGCATGACGGCTTCATCTGAAATGTGCAGTGAGTCAATATTCGAAACATAATCCATTCTGCGTTTGGCGGCTTCTTGATCACCTGCTCTTGCCTCCTCGAAAACCAGCTCCGAGACCACCAAATCGAAGGCCGTCCGTCGATATTCCCACCACTCACGCGACAATGCTTGCCGTCCCGCAACAACTGGATTGCTGCTCGTACGCGCAGTCAGGTAACTGATTATTGTCGTTTCGATGTAAACCTTACGTTTCATTTACGTTCACGCACTCTTTCGACTGCCGAATCGACGTTATGAAGTCTCCTTCACAGCGCCCGGTGTCTGTTTTCATGGTGGCTGATGAACTGCTTCGTGTCAAGAAAGAGAAGGCCGGTCGACTGCAATTGCAGGCTGTTCAAAACCTGATGGAAGATCTGTCGGGGTTGATATCTTGGTATCTGAGTGTATGGTAG
>JAZDHD010000047.1:0-4121 GCA_043806215.1 Pseudomonadota bacterium
GCACCGTGCACCGTGCACCGTGATCAGATAATCCTGTACGTGGTATCTTCGTCGTCCGGTTCACCAAGGAGTCCGTGTGCTCCGACCAGAGTCCTGTCCGTCTTGTCGAAAAGCTTTCGTCCGTTCCTATACAGACAGGTCCGGTAAGAGGAGTTGTCCCGGTCAAGCCTCATGAGCAGTCTTTGGTTGGGACATCTTCCCTTGTTCTTTCTCTCACACTCCCTGTCCTCTCCTTTGTCCGGGCACGGTTGGGTAACCTTCACCACATGCCAGAGCTGTCCCGGTTCTGCGTATGCCTCGTTGAAGCCTTCCCCATCTCTGAAGAAGCGGACTCCGACGAGATTCTTCACCACGGATCCCTCTTGAAGTCCCTTGAAAACATTGACGCGGCTGTTGCAGCCGGGACACACGAAATACGACCGGCCGATCGGCACCTTCCGGTCATCAACCGTCGAGGCGGTTCCACATTGTGAGCATTTCACTTCCATTTCTTCACCTTACATACTGTAATGCAAACAGCGGCCGCTTGCAAATACGTTCTCGTTCAGAGTTCTCCGGCCGCAGATTCCCGTACGACACCCGGTTCCCTTTCCGTTGACCGGCCTTTGAAACATTGGCTATACTGAGCGAGGCACGGTGAATTATGTTTCTGCCGAAACGGAAATATTTTGCCGAGGCGTGAACATTACCGATTCGATCAGCGCGGATTCTCTCGGAACCATGGAAAGGCCCGAGCGATGATGGGCCTATTTGGTGACGGACCCGAAAGATCTCAAGCGCATCCGGCCTCGTCTCTTCTTCGGTCGAACAGGCCGGAAGGTCGTTCATCGAAGCATATACGCAACAGGAGTAAGATCATGGGTCCTTCCGGGAGCATCCGCATCCTCTATATGGAGGACGATGCGGGGTTGGCCCGTCTCTTCCAGAGGACATTGTCCAGGTCGGGCTATGTGGTTGACACCGTCCCGGACGGCGAACAAGGACTGGCCGCGCATAGGGCCGGTTCATACGACATCTTGGCCGTAGACCATAAGATGCCGGGAAAGAACGGCATCGAGGTGATACGGGAACTTCGAACCGAGGGCTTGCTCCCGCCGACGATCATGATCACCGGGGCCGGGGATGAAAGAGTAGCCGTTGAGGCGATGAAGCTTGGTGCTGCGGATTACATAATCAAAGACGGAGAGGGCGGGTATTTGAGCCTCATGCCCTTGGTCATCGAACGGGCCCTTGCCAAGCAGCGCCTTGTTGAAGAAAAAGAGGCTGCGGAAAAGGCTTTCAGACAAAGCGAGGAAATGTTGCGCCTCATCATGGACGCCGTGCCCGCGTGTATTGCCTATGTAAGTCCGGATCGGCGCTATGCCGTGAACAATAGAACGTACGAGAAGTGGTTTGGCATTCCCGTTGAAGATCTGAAGGGTCGGCACATCATTGAGATCGAAGGTGAGTCTTCTCACGGTGGGGCTCATGAAGCCGTTGAGAAGGTACTATCCGGAGAAGCGTGCTCGCTGGAGAACCGGGTCGCCTGCGCCGACGGTGGGGCACGCGACGTCAATGTCATCTTCACTCCGCACGTCGGAGATCAAGGGGAAATCAAAGGATTTGTCGTGCTCGCCACCGATGTTACCGAGATCAAAGCGGTACAACATCAACTCAGCCGGGCCAAGGATGAATCCGATCGTCGGGTGGAGCGGCGCACCTCGGAGTTGGCCCTTGCCAACGAGGAATTACGGCGCGAAATCGTTGAGCGCACGCGTGCCGAACGTGAGCTCCGCAAGAGTGAAGAACGCTTCCGGGCCATTTTCGAGACCGCCCAGGACTGCATCTTTGTAAAAGACCGCTCTCATGTTTACACTCATGTGAATCCGGCCATGGAAAACCTGCTGGCACTTCCCGCTTCACAAATCGTCGGACGAAAGGATGAAGATCTTTTCGGTCCGTCCACCGCCCGGCACCTGGAAGACGTTGAACGCCGCGTGCTGGCGGGACAGCTCATAGACCAAGAGAACACGAGGCTGGTCCGCGGCGTCCCGCTCATCTTTCACGACATTCGCGTTCCCCTCCGCACGGCCGCGGGAGAGATTGTGGGCCTGTGCGGGATTTCCAGAGATATTACGGAACGCAGGAAGTCTACGCCGACGACCTTCGACGAAATCAAGCCGGGCGGGTACGCTTCTCCTGCAATCAAGAACACGATGGCTAAGGCAAAGCTGGCCGCCAAGACGGAGAGCATTATTCTTCTCTTGGGAGAGAGCGGTTCGGGAAAAGACTATCTTGCCCGGTACATACATGAAAACTCAAACCGGAAAGACGGTCCGTACTTTGCCATCAATTGCGCAGCGGTGGCACCGGAAATCGCCGAAGCCGAACTCTTCGGTCACGAGGCCGGAGCTTTCACCGGCGCTGTCGGGAGAAAACGCGGGCTTCTCGAGCTTGCGGAAGGCGGCACTTTGCTCCTCAATGAAATCGGTGAATTGCCCCTTCGGCTCCAGGCGAAGCTGCTCACATTCCTTGACACCCGCAGCATCACCCGAGTCGGAGGAGAGACTAACGTGCCCGTCAATGCACGGCTCATGGCGGCAACAAACCGTGATCTGGAAGCGGAGGCGGCAGCGGGCAAATTTCGCCGGGATCTTTTCTATCGCCTCAACGTATTATCCATCACCGTGCCGCCGTTGAGAGACCGCCCGGACGACATCCCCGTCCTCGCGGCGAAGATCGTGGAGCAACTGGCCGTAGAAATGCAACTCCATCAGGTTCCCGTCATAGATCAGGAAACTCTCAAAGGCCTTGCCGGATACGCTTGGCCGGGAAATGTCAGGGAACTCCGTAATGTACTCGAGCGGGCATTGATTCTATCCGGAACGGGAACGATCACACTCACGGCGCCGGCCGTGGGCAATACCGTCCGGGCGGATTGGTCATACGTCGCAACCTTTCCGGAGGACGTGGGAATCAATGAGGCCGCGGACGAAATGAAGCGGGCCCTGATTGCCGAGGCGTTGAGGCGTTCGGGCGGGAGCAAGCAGCATGCGGCGGACCTATTGGGTATTTCGAGGTATTCTCTCTTCCGGATGCTGAAAGCTCTCGGGATTGCCGAGTAGAGCGGGCCCCGTACACCAGGAGGCCGGAACCGCAACCGGAGTCCGCATCCGTCCGGTCGGCATGTGACGCCTGGGAGGGCGGCAACCATCCTCGGAGGCTTCGAAACCAACGCAAGGACCTTGCGCGTGTCGGTTTTTTCTTGAGACAAGATAGAGATCAAACCTTGCAGTAAAGTGGTGTATACCGCTCTCACAACATGAATCAGGACGTTTTTTGACTTGACCGGACGGCCGGTGTTCGGATAGAGTGGCTTGTGAACAACTGTTCCGCACGGAACATTGGTGCAGACTCGGTTATTTGGGTTGCAGCCCGACCAAGACTATCGAATCGGCGAAGAAGTGCGGAACGGAGCAACGAATGGTGCCGGCAGGCGTCTCACCGCAAGGATTCTTAAAAATGTCCTCGGACGATTTTCAACGTACACATCTTCCCGGGTATTTCCGAATGAGCGCTATGCGCATCGGCTGACGAGTGGTCACAAATGGGCAAGACATTCGGGGGGAACTATGAACGATAAAACTTTAGTGACCTTCGATTTCCAGGACGAAGGGGACGGCTCTCCCGAGCGGGTGGGAGGGGGCGGACTTCCCTCGCTGACTCTCGACCTTGACGATCTCTTTTCGGAACACCTGAGCACATCGGGCAGCTTTGATATCCGTAGTCAGATCTGGGCAACGACCTTCGGAAAGCTCACGCAAGCCCTGCCCATACCGGTACTGCTCGTCAACGGCGACCACGAAATCGTGGTGGCCAATCAGGCGTGGGCAAGGATCAGCCTTGACTACAGGAAGTTGCCCGGCACGAGCTTTCGAAATCTTTTCCAGAATCCGCTCTCCGCCCGCCAGGCTCAGACAAGCCTTCAAGGAGTTTTCGCTACCAGAAGACCAAGTGAAATCGAATCCCTCTTGGAGGTCAACGGTAAACGGATTTGGGCCCGCATGAATCTAAGAGCCATCAAGATCAGGGGCAGACGTTTCGTTCTGGTGGTATGCGAGAACCTTTCGGCGGAGAAATTG
>JAZDHD010000048.1:0-5530 GCA_043806215.1 Pseudomonadota bacterium
ATGGTACGGTGTAGGGGCGGCTTTCCATCTTGTCCGAGGGCACCCACGGGGGGGTGCCCCTACAACACGATTCGGCGGCCGGCCGTAGGATGTGCTGAATTCCGCCCCGCGGCGGAACGAACCGCATCGGTCGCGGCCCCCTCTATTCCCATAGCCGGACGCAATGATACGGTGCTGGGGCGGCCCCCTGTGGCCGTAACTTGAGGGGATGCGATCTTAATGTGCTGAAGGCACAGACGAATTTAGCCGGAGGATTCATCCCCCGGCAGGATCGGGAATATCCAATATGCCCGATTTCCGGGCCTTGAAAGGCCCGGCTAACTTCCCGTTTCCCTTCGGGACGCCATAAGACGGCCGGCGTCCAATGTTCGGAGAGGGCACGCACGGGCGATTGTTTCTCGGATCTCACGACGCCGACATACCGTCTACCGTATCTGCATCGCTATTTCGGCCAAGGTCTTCACGAGGAATTGCTGAAGGAATACTATAACCAGGACGACGACTATGGGTGAGATGTCGATCCCCATGGGCGGCAGGCGCAGCACCCGCCGCACCATTCCGAAGACCGGTTCCGTAACGCTGTACAGAAAACGCACGATCGGATTGTACGGGTCGGGATTCAACCAGGATATTAAGACAGCCACAATGACTATCCACATATAGATGGAGAGGACCATTTCCAGTACGCCCGCTACCGCAGCGATCAAATTGCCGATAACAAACATGTGGGTTTTCCTCGGGGGCGGAATGGGGCGGGCCCCAATTTCCGGTATCGGTTTTTTTGCATCTACGGGCAAGAATATGTTATTTCACAGATTTTTTCAAGGCTTTTGCGGAAGGCGGAAACGCCTGCCGTACCTCCGCCGAAAGTCGCGGGTCGTAATAATTTGGGTTGACTGGAAAAACCGGAAGATGTAAAGGTCACATGATCAAGGTCCTTTATTACTTGAATTCGGGTTTTATAGAGAAAGGAGACACTATGGCAAAAAAAGTCGTCATCGATCAAGAAGCCTGCACCGGATGTGGAACCTGTGCGGCCATAGCGGAAGATTGCTTTGCGTTGAATGAAGAGACGGAAAAGGCTCACGTGACCGATATCGCGGCGTGTTCCGACGACGACGTTCAAGAAGCCATCGACACTTGTCCTGAGGAAGCCATTTCCTGGGCCGAGTGACCCTCAGTATCATTCCGTTGTCCCGTCGTGCAGCGGCTTTTTGCCTTTCCGGGTCTTCCGGTGTCCCGCCGGCCCGGCGTTGCAGCTGCACTGAGATAGGGAGATGAGGCATGTTTTCCGGGGATGAATTGATACCCCGTCTCGACGAACTGTATGGCCAAATGGACGATGCGTATCGCAAGATCGCTAAGGAAGCCGGGTTTTCCTGCAATGGATGCGATGGAGTCAAATGCTGTACCGTGGATGTGACTCTTCACACCTTTGCCGAGATGTTCTATCTGAGACGGGGGTTCAATTCCCTGGAGACTTCGAGACAACCGGCGATCCTGGGCAGGAGCAGGGAGACCGTTAAGGCGAAGGATGAGGATCCCTTCGGCCGCGCTTACCGGAGTGCGGTGTGTTCCCTGAATTTCGAAGGCATGTGCAGCCTGTACGAGCATCGCCCAATGATTTGCCGTCTGGCCGGCATACCCCATTTCATGACCCGACCCGACGGCAAGTCCTCGGAAAGCGACGGCTGTGAGGCGTACACGCGCGACATACTGCCGAAATGCCCTACGATGCTGTTTGACAGAACCGAATTTTATCAGAGGATGGCCCGCATAGAAATCGAGGTCGTCAAGGCACTCGGCAAACGCACGCGCAGCCGGACGATTGCGGAAACCTTCGGCAGGGAAGACGCTGCCAGCGATTTCCGGCACTGCCTTTGACGTAACCGGATCTTCCCGTCGGCGAATTGCAAAGAGCCGCTCATAAAAATGACACTTCCCGCTGCACGGGTCTACCCGTCCCTAAAAATCTCCATCGTCATTCTCATCGGCGTGTGGGCGCTTCTCATCTGGGTCGTTAATCCAGTAGGGGAGTTCATGATCAACGACGACTGGTCGTTCATCAGGGCCCTCGAGAACCTGGTCTTCAACGGGAAGATGGAGTCCACCGGATGGGGCCCCGTCGGCGCCCCGGCAGGCCCCGCCCTCATAGCGCACCTCGGGTGGGGTAGGCTGTTCACGTATTTGTTCGGCCATTCCGTAACGACTCTCCGGCTGTCGGTCATAACCATGGGGATACTGGGATCATTGGTGCTCCTGGAACTCCTGCGTTTGTCCGGGGCCTCGGCTTGGACCTCCTTATGGGGCGTCCTCACTCTGGTGTCTTGCCCGCTGTTTTTGCTTTTTTGCTTCTCATTCATGACCGACGCGACCTTCGTCTCCTTGGCGGTATTCTCCGTGCTGCTCTTGCACAGCGGGGTGGAAGGCAAGAGATACAGCCTCGTTGCGGGAGGTCTCTTGGCCGCCCTTGCTTCCATCCTTACCCGGCAGATCGGGGTCGTGTTACCGGTCGGCTTTGCACTTGCCTGCCTGATGCACCCCAGAGGAAGAGAACTGGGGCGCGCGAAAATGTTGGCCATGACCTTCGGCATGGCCGTAATCCCATGGCTCGTCTACGAATACACACTTGGAGCGATCGGAAGCACGCCCATTACCGAGCACCAGGTCGTCCAAAGTGTCGCCGTGCGGTTCAACGGTCAGACACTGCTCGATTTTCTGGGCCTCGTGGGACGCCGCCTCCTTTTCGCACTCGGTTACTTCGCGCTCTTCGTCTCACCCGTGGTCGCGCTGAGGTACCGCGAATTCCTCCAGTACCGCCCGTTCAGGTATTTCTGTGCCGCGTTGGCCGGTGGTCTGGCCGTGTTCGAGACTCTCTTGGTTCTCGGAATCCTGGATCCCCCGATCTACCTTTGGCGCAACACCATCACGGATTTCGGACTGGGGCCGACGGCACTGAAGGATACGTATGTTCTCGGCATCAAGAGAACCATATCCATGCCCACCACGCTGTATTACGCCCTCGTAGGCTGGGCCGCCCTTTCCCTGGCGGGTTGTTTTATCCTGACCATCTCTTCCTTTACGAGAATGGTACGGCTGCTCCGCACCGGAAACGCCTCGGAAATCAGTTTCCTCACGGTCTTTACTCTTGCGTCCGGATGGATGTATCTCGGCCTCATCTGTATCTGCGGATTTCATGACCGATACCTTCTTCCCCTCATCATGATGGGGATTGTGTGGATAGTGTGCGACGCTCCTCGGCCCGAGGAACCGTTTTTCAGGCCCGGAAAGGTCGCCCTTGCCGGGATACCTTTAGTCGCCATAGCGGTCTTCACCGTCTCGTCGCTTCACGATTTCATCGCGCTCAAACGCTCCCAGAGCATGGCCTTGAATTATCTGCTCCAGGAAAGAAGGGTCGATCCGTGCAGCATTGACGGGGGATTCGAGTTCAACGGATATCACTGTTACAGCCAGTCGTTCCGCGCCCGGCCGGGGCTGAGCTGGTGGTGGGTGGACCGTGAGAATTTCGTCCTCACCCTGGGCCCGCTGCCCGGTTACCGGGTGGTCCGGACCTATCCGTTCAATCGGTACATTGGTGAGGACGGCGCAATTCACGTACTCGAGCCTGCGCAACGGTAGCGACCCGGCGTCTCTGCCGGGCGATGGCGGTAACCCGCGTTCCCGCGGGATGCCGGGCGCGTTCCAGGAAGATACCGGCAGAATGCCGGTGTGACTGAAGAAACCGGCACGGAGGCCGGCGCTACTGAAGAATGATGGCCGTATGGCGATTTCAGTTTTCCGCTCCGGAGCAAAACAATGTCTACCGATCCTCCCTGCCTGGTGGTGATCGCAGGACCGACCGCGTCCGGAAAGACCCAATGCGGAATCGAGTTGGCGGAAGAATTCCGCGGCGAAATCGTCTCCGCCGACTCCGTCCAGATCTACCGGTATCTCGATATCGGTTCCGCAAAACCAACTCCTGAGCAGAGATCCCGTGTCACCCATCACATGCTCGATATCCGGGATCCGGATGAAGACTTCACCGCGGGAGATTACGTCCGGGAGGCACGTGAGCGTATACGCGATATTCACGCCAGAGGCATGGTACCCCTTGTGGTCGGCGGGACGGGACTGTATATTAGATTGCTGTTGGGAGGCATCGCGGATCTCCCCCCCAAGAACGCCGCGTTACGCCGGAGATTGCGGCAGGAAGAAGAAGAGCGGCCGGGCAGTTTATTCGAACTGCTCCTGACGCTGGATCCTGAGACTGCACGCAGTACCGCACCTCACAATCTGGTGCGGATTGTGCGCGCACTTGAGGTGCATGAACTCACGGGGCGGTCCTTCTCGGACGTCGGACGGGAACACGCGTTACGAGACCGGCCGTATAGACCGCTGCTGGTCGGCATTTCGCCCGAGAGACAAGTTCTTTACGAACGGATTGATACGCGGGTCGACGGTATGGTAAAGGATGGACTGTTTGAAGAAGTCGAAAGGCTTTATCAACGCGGTTTTACTTGGGACCTCAAGCCCATGCAATCACTTGGCTATCGTCACGCAGGCATGGCGCTTGCCGGGGAAATGGATAAGCACGAAGCGATTCGGCTCATGAAAAGAGACACCCGACATTTCGCCAAGAGGCAGTTGACATGGTTTCGTTCCGAACCCGATACCCTGTGGTTCGACCCGGAAGGTCGAGCACGCATCAGGTTCGCTGTTGCTAATTTTCTCGGGCTCTGATTTGTCGCCCGGGATTTTTTCCGTCCGCCCTCGAGTGCCGTTGGGAACGACCGCAGCCGGGCCGGATGGATTACCGACACGGGGGTGCTGAAATGCCGAAGACACATTTTAACATTCAAGATCAATTTCTCAACCAGGTCCGGAAGGCAAGGATAGAGGTCGAGGTGCGTCTCATCTCCGGTGAGCCCATTTCGGGTTATGTCCGCAGTTTCGACAGCTTTTGTATAATCATCGAAGATGCGCGGGACATCAGGCTGATCTACAAGCACGCTCTGCTTACCGTCCAGCCGAAAGAAGCCGGGACAAAGATACCCGGTCTCGTTTAGTGGGTGTGGGACACGGGCACCCACGGGGGGGGGGGTGCCCTTTCTCTGTTGATACCAGGTACTGATTTCAACGTGGGCACGGCACGCCGTTCTTTGTAGGGGCGACCGGCGGTCGCCCTCTTCCGAACGGCTGTTTGGCGAGACCAGGGCGACCGCCGGTCGCCCCTACAAAGACGTGGCATCCTTCCGGTTATCTTCTTTCTGTCTTCCCGGCGTCGGCCGGGAACCAGGGGAGGCAGAGCCTGGGAACGGGATGTGCGTTTTGGCAGCACCGGCCTCCGTGTCGGTGGGTATTCTTCAAGCGCCCGGAAGGGTTGGTGGGACAGGCGTCTCGCCTGTCGACGGGCATGATGCCCTTCCCACTGGGACGCTACCGCGCTGCCTCAGGAATACGTGATCGCATTTATGCCGAAATGTACTAGCCGTGTCGCCTCGCCGGCACGACGCCCCGGCCCTCCCCGACC
>JAZDHD010000049.1:0-6703 GCA_043806215.1 Pseudomonadota bacterium
GCATTGCCCTTGTTCAAAACCAATCCGATGAGCATGCCCTGAGCCAATTGATGATACAACGGGTTGACCATGATCAGGGTGTCTTGCCCGTCGCTTATGTGTCCCTTGCCCACGTCCATGACCTCGTTGACAAAGGATACCATCCCCTCATGCGTTGCGATGCACCCTTTGGGAAACCCCGTGGTGCCGCCCGTGTACAGGATGTAACAAAGGTCCCGGACCGGATCCATTTCCACGTGCGGCGGTTCGGGCGGGTAGTTCCTCAAGAGCTTGCCGAACAGATGGATGTGGTCTCCCCGTTCGATTGCTCCGCTCGGCGCCTTGTCGAAAAGGAGGCCGAAGACCCTTTTGTAAAGCGGCAACATTTCCGTGTAGCTGGTAACGATTACTCGTTCAAGCGGGGTCTCGTCGTACACCTGCCTGACATACCTGAAATTGGTGTCCATACAGAGAATGGTTTGCGCTCCGGAGTCTTCCAGCAGATACTTGATTTCATGGGGCGTGTAGATCGGCGAGACCGCCACGGGAATCGCGCCGAGACGTTGAGCGGCCAAGAGGCAAATGACGAATTGCGGACAGTTGGGAATATAGAGCATGATCTTGTCGCCCCGCCGGATGCCGAGGCCGTGCAGAGCGGCTGCGAAGCGGTCGACGAGCTTCCTGAGTTTCCCGTACTTCCATTTCTCTCCCAGATAGATCAGGGCGGTGTTTTCCGGGTGTTTTTCACAGGTCCGGTAGAATCCGTCGGTGATCAATTCGCTCCGTCGAGACATACGTCACACCCTGCTGCGTTCTACATACCGAAATACGCGGATTTCACGTCGGGGTTCTCCATGAGTTCGTCCGCGGTTCCTTCCACGACTACGCCCCCGTTCTCGAACACATAGCCGTAGCTGATAATCGGAAACACCGGCCGGGCATACTGTTCCGCGAGGAAGATGGTAAGTCCGATTTCGCGGTTGATGTCCTGAACGGCCTTGATGAGAACCTCCTCCATGACCGGATTGAGTCCCAGCAAGGGTTCGTCCAGCATGAGCAGCGTCGGTTGCGCCATGAGTGCCCGGCCGATTGCCAGCATCTGTTGTTCGCCGCCGCTGAGAAACCCTCCTTCCCGGTTCCGGAGCCTTGCCAGTTGAGGAAACATGGTGAACACGTAATCAAGGGTTTTGGCGGCCTTTGATTTTTCCGCGATTATCCCTCCAATTTTGAGGTTTTCCATCACCGTGCTTTCCTTGAATATCCGCCGTCTCTCCGGGCATAAGATCAGGCCTTGACGGGCCCTTCGGCTTGCCTCCACATTCATTATGCTCTCACCCTTGAAAAGAACGTCTCCCAGGACGGTGATCCGGATGCCGCCCCTCATCCTTTCCTTTTTCGCCGTGTCCAGAATGACTCCCGACAAAGTGAACATCAACGTCGTCTTGCCTGCGCTGTTGGCTCCAAAAAGACCCGTTATCGCGCCTTCCCGGCACGAGACGCTCACGTCGTTGAGCGCAATGGCGTTTTCATAGAAGACCATGAGGTCCTTAACTTCCATCAGATTCATTCCGACCTCTCTCAGCCCATATATGCCGCCTTAACCTCGTCCAGTTTCATCACTTCGTCGGGGGGGCCTTCGGCCAGCTTGACGCCGAAGCTCATGACCAGAGCCCTGTCGGCCAGTTTGAACAGCTCACGCAGCCGGTGTTCCACCATCATCAACGTCACCCCCTGCATCACAAGCTTTTCCAACAGGGGAAGCATGCTTGAAATCTCGGACATGCTCAGTCCGGAGAAAACCTCGTCGCACAGGATGACCTCCGGCCTGAGCGCTATGCAACGGGCAAGTTCCAAGCGTTTCTGGTAACCCAACGGCAAGGATCCGGCCTGCTTGTACGGCACCCGCGCGTCCCGCTCGAAACCGATTTCTTCGAGAATGTCTATGGCGACGGAATCCCTGTCCCCCAGTTTCCCTCCGGGAGAGTTCTTGATACGAGGCGAATTGAGCGGGATAATCAGGTTCTTGTACGCCGGAAGCGTGTGATACGGCCGCATAACCTGGAAAGTCCGTACCAGGCCGAGGTTGGCGATCTTGTTTGGGGGCCGGCCCGCAATGTTCTTGCCTTTGAAAAAGATTTCGCCCCTATCGGGCTTGACGAAACCGGTCAACAGGTTTACCAACGTCGTCTTGCCTGCGCCGTTGGGCCCGATAATCCCCAACACATCGCCCTTGTTGAGGACAAAACTCACGTTTACAACCGCTTTCACGCCGCCGAATGACTTGCTCAGGTTCCGCACATCCAACAGTGCATCGGAAGACATGATCAGACCTTCTCCCACCGCTCGAATTGATGATATTTCCTCTCGATGTAGGTCATTAGGCCTTCGGGCTTGTACAGGATGACAATGAGAAGGATGAGGGAATAAAGGACCACCCGCAACTGACCAAACCCGCGCAGAGCCTCGGATAGGGGAGTCAAAATCAGTGCTCCGACGACGGGGCCGGTTAAAGTCCCCATGCCGCCCAGAACCGTCGCGGAAATGGGAAGAACGGAAAAATCGAGGGCCCAGAGAGACAGCCCCAACCAACCGTAAAGGTGCGCCAGGTATGCCCCGGCAAAACAACCGATCAGCCCTGCGATGAAGACGGCCAGGACCCTGTACCGGAAGATGCTGATCCCCGCGGCGAGAACTCCCTGGTCATTGTCCTTAATCCCCACCATGATCAGCCCCACGTCCTCATTGACCAGCCGCTTTAGGAAGAACAGGGCAACGAGCACGGCCAGGA
The DNA here is from genome assembly GCA_043806215.1 of Pseudomonadota bacterium. Classification (GTDB taxonomy): domain Bacteria; phylum Desulfobacterota; class Desulfomonilia; order Desulfomonilales; family Desulfomonilaceae; genus JAVHLK01. The sequence goes on from JAZDHD010000049.1 coordinate 2,768, forward strand.
TTATTCCATACTGCTCCGCCCAGGTATTGGGGAGGACGTCCAGTCCCGTGATGCCTTCCGTGCTGCCGAAAATACCCAGGGCCGTGATAATGGTTCTGGCGAACATGGGCAGCATCAGTGTGATGATGGCGAAGTAAACGCCTCTCAGTCTCAGACAGGGCATCAGGATAAGCGTGCTGAGAATCGCGCCGATGACCGTGGCCAATGGGATTGTGGCCGCGGGGGGCAGCCTCAAGTACTCATTGAGCAAGCCCGCGGTATATCCGCCGAACCCGATGAACATGGCTCCGCCCAAGCAGACCAGGCCGACGTATCCGGCCAAGAAGTCGAACCCCAGGGCCAACATGGCTATGACCCCGGCCGAGCAGAGAACCTTCTGCCAGTAGGGGTCGAGAAAGAGCGGCGCGGTGAGGAGTCCTCCGATCAGGAGGAGCCTCGGGGCCAACAGGTAGGTCATTTCACGCCACGAAGAAAGAGCGTACAAGCCTTCGCTGCGGACCTTCACGCTCCGGTCGAGCCGTTTTCGCCGTCGCTCGTCGGAAGCCATCAGACCCTCTCCTCGAGTTCCTTCTGTTTTCCCAGCAGCCCCGAAGGTTTCACCAGAAGGATGAGGATGATCGTGCCGATCAGCACGACCGATTCCCACATGGCGCCAAAAAAATACGTGCTGAACTTCATGGCGAATCCCACAAGAAATGCCGCGGCCACGGTTCCGGCCCAGCTCCCCAGGCCGCCTATGATGCAGACGGCCAATGCTTCGATGAGAACCCGGTATCCGGCCTCGGCCGTTATGTTGCCGAGCGGAAGGATGATGACGGCCGCCAATCCGGCCAGCGCGGACCCGAGGGCCATTGCGATTGTAGCCGTGCGGTCGGAATTGATGCCCAACATCATTGCGGCCTGCTCGTCCTGGGCTATGGCCCGCAGGGAAAGGCCGGTCTTCGTGTGATGGGTGAAAAGCCACAGGCTTACGACCAATGCACTACCGGCAACCACGACAATCAGACGCTGATAATCGACGAAGACGCCGAAGATTTGGATCTTGCCTTCAACAAAGGGCTTCAGGACATATCCCGGTCCTATGAAGCCTTTGAACGGGCCGATGCCTTGAAGGCGCAATCCTTCCAGAATAATGAGGCTCACTGCGAAGGATGCGATGATCTCGGAGGTCGGCATGCCTTTCAGGCGGAGCAGCACGATCCGATAAATCCCCATACCGAGGACCAGTGATACTCCCAGGGAAATCGACACGGCAAGGGCGTAGTTGAGCTTGAGTTCGTTAACCAGAGACCATGTGAGAAACCCCACAAGAACGTAGGTTGCGCCGTGAGCGAAATTGGGAACTCTACTGACCCCGTACACAAGGCTGAAACCAATGGCGATCAGGACAAAGGTGACACTGTTGATGATACCGTAGATGAGGACCGTTTCCATGTACGTCTCTCCGTGGCACACGCTGCACGATTGTCCGACATGCCGGCCGGCCGGTTGCAGGGGAGACGGATCATGCCCGGCGTCTCCTCGGCAAAGACCTGGCCATTACCCAATCTTCGGTCTATGGACACCGGGAACATGTCCCGTATCGACTTGATGCTCACCTTGATGATGGCAAAGACTAACGTTGCCGGCAACATAGGTGAAGCATGTACGCACTTGCCCTGAAGGGGCACACGATGAATAGCCATGGGTTTTCAACCCATGGAACGGGCGTAGCAGCAAAAGCTCCGGACCCTGGAGGGGTCCACCAATCGAGGCATCGGCATTGGTCGGCCCCTTCAGGGCCGTTCCCGAGGATTAGATGGATGCACGTTTCCACGGGTTGAAATCCCGCGTCCCGCGGGACTACTCCCAGTGAGCCCCTTCGGGGCACCAGCTGGTCGGCACCTCCAATAGGTTTGCCTTATTGCCGGCCGATTATCACAGTGCCGGCAAAAAATGTGGGACTTGTACAGGGCAAAGACCGAGTCCGCATATCTCGGATCTTCCGTAAGACCGCTATTTCTTCATCCACGGCGGAAGCTTGATCTCACCCATGGCCGCGACTTCGGGAAAGATCTGCACGCGCTTGCCGTCCTGCCACTGAACCCAACACCCGAGCACGCTGTCCTTAGGATCGTATCCGTAAACGATCTGATGGTTCCCGTCAAAGCGGATGGTTCCGCGGACAGCCGGGAGGATGGTTTTTTCCAATGCCGCGATCAGATCGTCTTCCTTCAAGCTTCCGGCCCGTTCAATGGCGTCCTTGAGGACGTACATGACTTCATAACCGCTGACGCAACCGGTGCTGCGAGGGGGCACATCCCAGCGTTTCTTGAATGCCTCGTAGAAATCCATTGCCTTGGGCGTTGCCTTCGTCGGTACATTCCCGGTCTCGGAGAGGGTTACGATGGAATATGCGCACTTTCCGTTGGTGGCTTCCCAAAACCCCGGGTCTTCGGCAGCGCCGATGAAACCGAAGGGCAACGCGGGCACTTCCATCGAGGCCCATTGCTTGAGCATTATGGAAGTCTCCGGTGAATAAGCCCAAATGAAGAGGACCTGAGCCGCGGAATTCTTACAATCGGTCAATGCCGTGGAATAATCCGTGGCCCCGATGGGATGCACGTCCTTTCCGACAATCTTCCATCCGTCCTTCGCCGCAAGCGTCTCTATGATGCCGGCCGCCTTACGGCACATAAGGCTGTCGTCAATGGAGACGAACATCTTGTCGAAGCCGTGCTTCTCCTTCATCTTGTGGAGCAAGTCCAAGGCCTCTTTCACATACCATTTGACACTGCCGCTTTCCCTGAAGGAGTAGCGGTACTTCTCCTTATCCTTGGCCAGCTTCTGGTCCCAGCTCGGCGTATAGCAGCCAATGGCGACCAGATCGAGCTTCTTGTTGCGGGCAAAGAGATCCATCGCGGCCATGCCGCACTCGGACATGCAGGGACCGCCCGCCACCATATTCACCTTCTTCTGAAGGATGAGTTTCTCAATGGCCAGCAGAACCTCACTCGTGGGGACCCCCGGTTCCTCGTCACGGCTGTCGATGATCTCCAATTGGAACGGCCGCTTCACGCCCTTGACATTCACACCCCCCGCCTTGTTGATCTCCTCTGTGGCGAGGATCATTCCTCGTTCCCCGTTCTGACCGTAGTTGCTGGCCCGGGGGATGGGTGCCCCCACGAGGATGGGGTCGCCCTTTTGCTCCGCCGTCGCTCCGGTCGGACCCAAGGCGCAGATCAAGAGACACGCGGCCGCCGAAAGGGCCTGCAGGCAGATAAGACGCCGGCTCATCTCTTCCTCCTTTTCGTTGTCATGTCGGTGGGTTATGGTGCGTTTCGCACTGCGTCCGCAAGGACCCCTCATGCCTGAAGACATGAGGCAGTGCGCCTATATTGGTACACAAAGATGTCGCCGTGCATCGGGCACGATGTCGCCGGTCAAGGGCCGGCCGGGTACCCGTTGGAGGATTTGCCCAAAGGTTTCTTGTTCAAGCCGGTTTTGTCCGGTGCATCGGATCGTGATTGGCTTGACCTTGCTTCAGGCGCCGATTTCGCTTGCCCTATGGCTCTCCGGGCAAGGGTCTGAAAAGGGGATTCATGAATCGCCATACCGGTTGACCGGAAACCGCTCTCCGGGATTACCCGTCCTCCAACAGGAGCGAGCGGCCGTCTTGCGGTCACGGTCTTTCCCGTGACTCGGAATCGGTAGAGTCATATACCCGAGAACCCGTGGAGGGTTCCTATCGGCTTCAGAAAGATCGGAAAAAGACGAAACGCTCCGCACGTCGAATGCAGAGACGTTCCACACGTCCCTAAGTGTTCTATGGCACAAATACGGTCGCACATTTTCGTCTCGCTGCCGGCAAGGACAAGATCCGGGCACGGAGGCCCGGGCTACGAAGGACTATCATGAAGCCTTAGACCTGTTTCGTGGGACGGGCGTCCCTGCCCG
>JAZDHD010000050.1:0-5139 GCA_043806215.1 Pseudomonadota bacterium
GTGTACAGCCGCGGATCGTTGTGATCGGCCTCGAGGATGACTCCCGGCAGACCGGTTCTCTCGGTCACCTCGGCGCGGACTTCGGGAATATCCTGGGAAATATACTTGCAACTCCGGTTGGAGTGGTAGAGAAATCCGTCAAGGTTGTACTCCCGGGCCATCTCCACATACATATCGACCCGTGTCCGCATGTGAAAATTGAACGTGTACAGGTACTGTTCGGTCCAGTCGGCAAAAGGATCTTCCTCGCCTACCGCCAGTCGGCTCCACGCCCAAGTGTAGATCGAGGTAACGAGGCTTGCCCCTCTCTCGCTCAAGAAAGAGGACAGCGGCCGCAATTCGGGCCAGATCGGAAGATTGTCCCAGAAGAGGCGATAGCGTTCGGATTCCAGTGCTCCGATGTTGTTTTTCACTCGTTCCTCGAGCTCGCCGACGAGTTCCGTGTAGAAACTCACGGCCGCCTGTGTCCCTCTCTGGGATACGATGGGAAACATGGCCACAAACTGATCGAAGACGGTCATCGGCGACGGGACGGCCGTTCCCAGTTCAAGCATTCTCGTCCAGAGCCGGGATGCCTCCTGAGAAATCCGTATGGTCTCCTTGAGTTTGTCCCAATCGAGTTTCCTGCCCGATACTGCTTCCGCCGTGGGGATGAGGTCCTCCAATTGGGCCCGTACGTACCGTTCGGCGGCCGGGTCCCGCTCGCCGTTTCCGGAGTGGGGGACATCGATGAGCACCATGGGCACGCCGTACATCCGGCTCAGCACCTCGAACCATTTGGTAATGGTACCGCACTGACTGTTGGAACCGACCAGCAGGTCGGGTTTGGGCAAACCCCACGTGGGGCTGAGCCGCAATTTGTAAGAGCCGATATCGCACCGCGGGTAAGAACAGAGATCCATGGAATATCCCATGCTTTCGGCGGCGGCCGACACTTCCTGGGACATCTTCCGGGCACCGATGATGGCCGCATGGTTTTCCGGGTACACGGGAAACATGTCCAGGGCGTAGAAAAGCTCCACCGGCGTGAACACGTTGAGGTATACGACGGACTTGTTGTTCCCTTTCGCCTGGTGGGCCGCGGAGAAGTATTCCGCGGTAATTCTCTTCAACTGTTTGAGAGCCTGTATGGGTTGCATGGGGATTCCTTCTTCAGGGCAGATCTTCGGCAATCATCTCACGGAATGCTTCCACTCTGACTCGGATCTGTTCCAAAGATCCGCCGCGTGTCGAGGTTTCCAGGACGAGGCTCGGTATCTCGACTTCATCGAGGGCCTTTTGAAAATCAGGGGTGTCGAAACCGGCTGCTTCGCAAAACTTGGGGTTGAGAAAGAGAACGCCTTGCGCACCGCTTGCCTGAACCCGGTTCAGAAAACCACGGACCATGGTTTCGGGATTCTGGTGATAGCCGGTGTACGGGGTCAGAGACAGATGGCGTCGGACGAGCGCGTCCATAGGGTCCCCATCGGATCCGGCATCCGTCGCGACGCTGCGGAACCCGGTCGTTATCTCGTCCTCCACGACCAGGAGTCCTATCTTGTCGAGCAGATCCAGGATTCCCGGCGGGTCCCACACCTTTCCGCGCACATAGATCGGCACGCGTTCCACGACATCTTCACATTGTTCATCCCACGGAAGGGCTTCCATCCAGCGGAGGTGGTCTTCCCGCGACGCTTTGGAAGCAGATTTCAAGACCCACTGAACCCGTTGGGAGGTCCACAGGGCAGGTTGCTCACGCTGCTTGCGGTACGCGTTGCGCAGAACGGCACGGCTCCGGTCGTAAAGTGAGATGCCGGCCGCGAGATCGGCCGCTCCGGGCCTTTTCCCCGTAATTTCCGAAAGGGAGTCGGCGAGACGGGAGAACTCGGCTTTCAGGTAAACCGCAGCGCCCGGGTAATCGATGCGTTTGGGAAGCCGGAGAAACTCATTGAACGTATCCGGGAAGCAATGATTCCAGATATGAAAGAGATTCCTCGTTGTGTCGCACACATAGGGAATGATCATCCCATCCAGGATATCCAAATCGTGGCGCATTCCCAGTTCAATGGCCCCCATGGCGTGGCTGCATGTGTAGTCCGGAATGTGTGCCCAGGCTTGAGTGCCTTGGGTTCCGGCCCCTTCAATGGCCACCGGGAGGGCTCCTGCCGCGTAAATGATCTCTTCCGGCACATCGGGAAGCAAATGACCGACAACCTTGCCGCCCGTCCTTTCCTTCCATTCCCGGATCTTCTCCAACGGGGACTCCGAGGTTTCCCGGAAGGGTTTCCACGCATCTTCACAACTCATATGATTCTCCACGTGCAACGGCGGCCATTAAGTACCTCGCCTTTTTGCGAATCCCTCTTCAGCGTACCATACTCCAGAGTTGATTATAGCTATTGTCTGGAAAAATGTCAGGCATTTCGAGTTTTGGGCCCACCTTTGGAGGGTGCGGATCCAACCCCCCCCCACCACATTGAAAAGGCACCTTAACAGGCGTTGGACAAAGCCGCGTGGGTGTAGATGGATACTCCCATTCCGGAATTAAGTGGTGAATCCGGGAGGAATGATTTCGCATGGAAGTTTGAGAACTTTGAGTCTCAAGAATCGGGGTAGCGGAGGTCTTCCCGTGGGAGCGGTCATGCGAGGATGCATCCAGCCTAAGAAATCGGTCGAATCACTGCATCCACGATCTGCTTTCCATCGAACAGTCCTGTTACGCGTACACGTTCCTCATACAATTCCCGAACAATATCTCCGAGTCCTTCCTTCACAACAATCCGGTGTTTTCGATTCTCGGCATCTACTACTCGAAGCTCGCCTTTCTGTGGCTTGGTTGAATCCGCCATGAGAAGCACACCTTCAATGGTAGTCTGCGCTCTGTGAGGTACAGGAGCAATTGACTCTGTCAGTTCCTCGACGTTTTCCGAGGATCTCTTAAGAGCGACTTGTCTCTCCCGTCCGTCCTGCCATGCCGTAAGACCAACCAGACTCACCCTCTCACCATCTGGCGCCAGTAATTTAGAAAGTTCCAGAAAATTATTCAAATATGCGTCCTCTTTGAATCTCTCTCTTAGCTTCAGCTTATCCGCACCCTGTAATAAATCAATGCAGGTCATAAGTTCATCGACCACTTGTTCAGGCCATCCCATACCCGGCAGCGTAAGCTGTTCTTTCTTGGGAGCATGAGACATCCTGAAGGAAACGGCGAAACTTGCCGCCCGTGGCATTGAAATCTCAATCTCAAAGTCTTTTTTCAGGTTTCTGGGAACACTGGACGTGAAAGCATCTCCACGAGTCCTTTGAGCTGTCCGATAAATGATGGTGGTCAACCTCTGAATTCGATCAAGTGCCTCATTGTTTTGCGCCATACCTATCCCAATGGCTGCCCCAGCGAGAGACATCTGAAGCTCGGAAGAAGAAAGTACGTGTCCTTTGACTTCCAAATGGCGCCGATAATTAATCTCCTCAAAAAGGTCCCTCAACTCTTCAGCTACCTCGTGCGGAGGGTTACCGACCAATCCCATGCAGACAAGTTGCTCCGCCTCACGTAACAAATCACATTTCTTCGCCAACGAAGCAGCACTGCTGAAAAGTACCGAACGTGTCGGTTCCAGTTCGAAATCGTCTTTAACCATCTCCGCAGCCTGTCGTTCCATTTCATATGCATGCAACAACAAGGCCGGTATATCGCTTGAACTGCCCTTTATTCCGGCCATCTCAGCGAGGTCTAAGAAAGCCATCGCTTTTCTGTGGGTTTGCTTAACAGGATTCATCGCCTTTGGACCTCTGAGACGGGCCTGCTGAACTCGACCACGATAACGAACGCAGTAAGCCGGCTATCCGCGCCTTCCAACCGATCAAGCTTCTGTTTCAATCTAGCGGCAATCTTCTGGTCGTCCCCCCTACGGATTCCTGAGACTTCCAGTCGAGCTTCGTTCACGAACGGTGGCGCATCTTCATCGTCTTCCCCCAACCAGAAGTCAATGTGTGTGCCTTTTGCGGACCTTTCAATTACTGTGAGGCCGGTGATGAGTTCAGCTATTAGAATCGCTATTCCGTAGGCTCCATGTTCTGTAGCGTACTCGGCATCGTTGTAGCAGCGGCGCATCTGATCATCGCCATTCTGCCAATGGAGGAGGCATGTTTGGTCCACATGACCTCGAATACGCAGTGCAACCCCGGGGCTATGTTGGTGATCTTCGAGGCAGACAACCGCAGTTTCTGAAAGGACTTCACCCCAGGTAGGCGTGATTCCCGGCCGTCCTTCTGCAAGAGATTGGAGATTCAGGGCATCGGCTCGATGATTATCACTCATCTCTGCCCCCACACCTCATAAGCCTATCAAGAGTCCAGTATCTCAGCATACCACACCTGGTGCGAAGCTTACGGTTTTTCCGTCCGCGAGCATCAAGTTATTCTGTATAGACGGTGCTGTCAATAGAGGGAGTTGGGTGGGGAGTCGGTTCGGGTAGTTGCTTAGAATCTGCGTAAGAGAGTCCTGTGTGGCATGATCCTCGGCGGTTACACAAACTTAGCTCCATATTCCCCGAAAAAATCCGTCGGAGGGACCGGAGAGGGGCGTCCGCGTGGATAGATCCGACATGTTGAACTCATCCGGCCACTCGACCTGGAATGCAATCGTAAGAGTTCAGCGGGATAGCCGCAACGACGCGGAATCACGATGGTGGACATTTGGAGGGGGAGATGGTGTCCCTCTCCATTCTCACCGGGTGCAGAGCCGCCTCAAGCCCGGTGTACTATTACATGCAATCATATTTGCGCGACCGTCCAGTAAGGGCTTCCTCTAGAGAATCGCCGAAATCTCCCGAATTCGTACGAGGCTCAGGGCAATTTCCATGAAGTCTGCCAAGTCAGGCGGCGTTTGCTTGGACGAACTATGTGGGTTCCGTCTGAGAGAGAATCGGTATTAGTATTTCCCTATGACTTCCCTCGCAATGGTAATCTTTTCTATTTCTTTGGTTCCTTCGTAGATCTCGACGATTTTTGCATCGCGGTAGAAGCGTTCGACGTCGTATTCGTCCATATATCCGTACCCGCCATGCAACTGAAGGGCGTCGTCCGTCACGCGGACGGCAGTTTCCCCGGCTACGAGCTTGGCTATGGACACCAGTCTTCGGTCCGTTCGGCCGTGATCCA
>JAZDHD010000051.1:0-2526 GCA_043806215.1 Pseudomonadota bacterium
GCCGTAGGGGTAGGCCCCCGTGCCTACCCTGGGCGGCCACAGGGGGCCGCCCCTACGGGAGGGCACGGCAATCTCAGCCTTTCATGAGGCATTGAGATTGCTTTACCGCGTTCTGCGCGGGACTGCGCTCCTCGCAATGACAGGAACGACCGGCGGGATCCTTGAGGAACCGGATTAGGATTACCGCGAAATTCAAAGCGCGTCACTATGGCACGGACGTACCCGCGGAGATTTGCGGTAACGCTCGAAGAGTCTTTGGGGCCTGTTGTGACGGAGAATTGTTAGGTGGAAAATCGCGAGTGCAATCCCATAACGCTTGAAGTGTTCGGCAACCTGTTCTCGTCCATCGCGGAAGAGATGGGCACGGCCCTGTGCCGGGCGGCCTTGAGTCCCAATATCAAGGAAAGAAGAGACTTTTCCTGCGTGGTCTGTGATCATGGAGGCGGGCTGATCGCTCAGGCGGCACATATCCCCGTCCACTTGGGCAGTGCCCCTCTTTCGGTGAAAGAAGCTCTCACGGCCGTCGACATGAGCCCGGGGGATATTGTGGTGCTCAACGATCCGTTCAAAGGGGGAACGCACCTCCCGGACTTGACGATGATCGCACCGGTCTTCCCGGATGACGCCGCTGCCCGCGCCTCCTTCTACGTCGCGAACCGTGCCCACCACGCCGACGTTGGAGGAATGGCTGCCGGTTCGATGCCCGTATCCGACGAGATCTTTCAGGAGGGACTTATTATTCCTCCCTTGCGCCTCGTGAAACAGGGGGAGATGGACCGGGACATTCTCGCACTGATTCTCCGGAACGTCAGGACCCCGCTTGAGCGCGAGGGCGACCTTCAGGCCCAAATTGCATCCCTGCACATCGGGATTAAGCGGCTCGCCGAGGCCGCCCGCCGCCATGGCACGGAGATGATGCACTTTTATGCCGAGGCACTCAAGGATCGCTCGGAGAAGATGCTCAGAATGGTAATCTCGGACATCCCCGACGGCGATTATGAAGCCGAGGATTATCTCGATGACGACGGCTTCAGCGATACGCCCATACCGATTCGTGTCGTCGTAAGAATTCGGGGCGACTGTGCGGAAGCCGATTTCTCGGGGAGCGCTTCCCAGGTGAAGGGAAACCTCAATGCCGTACCGGCAATCACCATCTCGGCCGTGCTCTATGTCTTCAGGCTCATTGTTCCCGGAGACATCCCCGCCAACGCCGGTACGTTGCGGCCGCTCACGGTACGGGTCACTCCGGGATCGATCCTCAACGCCCTCCCCCCGGCCGCTGTGGCCGGGGGGAATGTGGAGACGTCCCAGCGCGTGGTGGACGTGCTCCTCGCAGCATTGGCGAAGGCGGTTCCCGACCGGATTCCCGCCGCTTCTCAGGGGACCATGAACAATCTTACCATAGGGACCGCACACCCGGATCCGTCTCAGTCCTTCGCATATTACGAAACGACGGGGGGCGGTGCTGGAGCAGGGCCGTTGGGAGCCGGAGCCTCGGGAATCCATTCTCACATGACCAATACGATGAACACGCCCATTGAGGCTCTTGAGGCGGCTTACCCGCTGCTCGTGGAAAGATTCCGGCTCCGCAGTGGTTCCGGCGGCTCCGGTAAACACCGCGGCGGAGAAGGAATTTGCAGGGATGTACGAGTCCTCGCACCGGCAAATGCCGTATTGATTACGGAACGGCGGAAGATTCCACCCTATGGGCTGGCGGGTGGCGGATCGGGAAAGCCGGGAAGAAACGTACTGATACGGGCCGACGGCACTCGAGCGGAGATCCCCTCCAAGGTCTCTTTTCACGTCGAACCCGGGGACGTGATCTCCATTTGCACTCCGGGAGGAGGCGGATGGGGCGTTGAATCCGGAAAGGAGAGTATTCTCGACGACGCCCGGCGGTCATCCTCGTAGGAGGCCGGGAAGACGGCTCAGGTTTTGCGGCCGTACTTTTGTCTGAAAATACCCCTCCCCTCGTTCCCGTAGGGGTAGGCCCCCGTGCCTACCCGGGCGGCCACAGGGGGCCATCCCTACACAGCCTGGGAATGCCTATCCGCCTGGCTCTGCCCGGTCTTCGGCTCGGAGTCCCGGGGGCTTTCAGCGTCAGTTGTCATCCCCGCATTATGGGGGTTTGTCGGACCCTCGGGACTTTTTTCGGTTGCCTTCCCTTCGGCGACCTTCCATTCCGTGGCTTCCAACCTGGTCATTTTCCCTCCCTTGCCGGTGAACCGGTGCATCCTGCCAAGCAATTGGTTGACCGTATTGGAGGGTTTTCTGTAGAGTAACCGGTGAGAGTGAGAATCATCTCAAAGCCTCAAGAGCCATTCCGAGTGCCTGTTCGGAGCCAGGAGAATTCCCTCGATGGACGACCGACAGAGAAGTACGGAAGAACTATTGGCCGAATTGCAGTTACTACGCGCACGGGTTGCCGATTTGGAACGCAGGAAGACTCCGGATTCTTCGGTTGAACCGGACGATCCCATACAGGAAGCACGATACCCCCCGGAAAAAGACAACGGATTCAAGTTC
>JAZDHD010000052.1:0-23803 GCA_043806215.1 Pseudomonadota bacterium
TTATTAATACATTTATGCGCGGTGTCAAGCATTATTCCGCGGTTTACGCAAGATCACCTTATTAATACACAAATGATGTTATAATCCAACGCGATAACAGGTACATAGCCCTTCAAATTTTCCATTGGGGAAAACTCCAGACAGAAACTGGGAAAAACTCCCGGAGCGATCACTCGTGCCGATTCAGGCGTGGGCCGAGCATACCGCGACTTCTCGTCCGGATCAGGAATACAGTATGGCGTTGTCGGGATTACGAAATTCCCCCGGAATGCCGGTCAGGCTTACTGGATCCGTGCTCAACGACCATGCTGAGCCGCCCTGGAGAGGATCGATCGAGAATCAGGGAGAATTTCCCTCAACCTATTCGCGGAGTTTCCGGTAAGCGTCCGACGCGAGCCCTGTTGTTACAACCCTTTGGAATGCTGCGTCGTTCATGAAGCGGGAAAAGATCTCCTCATTCTGGTCCATGCGTTCCACGAACAAGGTTTCCAGAAGATTCTTGAACACCAGCTCGAACTTGTCTTTGGGATTCACTGCGGCTGCCTGTCGCAGTCTTTCGTCCTCAATGGCAACCGCAACGATCTGATCAAAGAAAAGTTGGTCGGATTGGGTGAATTCAGTGCCAAACCTCTCATTAACGATATCAATGAGCCGAGACAGTGCCATCTGCTCTTCATGCAGCATACCACTACCTACCTCTGCAGGTCCGTCCAACGGTCTCGCGGTTCCTCCCTTGAGGCCGATCGATCCTTCACTGATCTTTTGGAGGCGGTAGTATTCGAGCCGCACGTCATCATCAAACTGGTAAATCGGTCCACTGCGTCGCCTCGGAAGCTGTGGACCGAGATGACGGGTAAAGACGTACATTCTTTCAAGGTCGGAATCCTGGTAGGGGATAATTTGGCTGAGAAAAGCATAGAGGTTGCGAAATGCTAACAATTTCCCTCTCCAGAGCTCAGCTTCCTCCTCGTGTTGTTGTTGGAGTGCGCCGAATCGATCCACCGCAGGGTCAAGGGCTGCGTTCATGGTCTGGTGGTCGGCAGGGCTCTGCTTTTGCTTCGGCTTGAAATAGACTGCACAGAATCGTTGGACTTCTTCCGTCAGATAAACCCCGGAGGCATCCAGTTCGGCCTTAATCTGATACATATGAGCCGGGTCTACTTCTTCACCCATCTCGGCGCCTTCGTAATAAGTCTTGAACGCTTCTCTGATTTCTTCCCGATCGTTCACTAAGTCGAGCACGAAGGTGTCTTCTTTGAGCGGGTGTGTCCGGTTCAACCGGGAAAGGGTCTGGACCGCTTGGATTCCCGTCAGTCGTTTGTCCACATACATCGTGTGCAACAGAGGCTGATCAAAGCCGGTCTGATACTTCTCAGCCACAAGCAGTACCTGAAACTCCTTTGTGCCGAATCTTTCCGGTAGTTGCTTCTCTTTGATGCCTTCGTTCATGCTCTCCTCTGTGTATGAGACGTCGGCAATCTTGTCATCTTGCACCGTCCCTGAGAAGGCCACGAGCGTTTTGATAGCGTACCCCTTCAGTTTGATGTATCTGTCAAAGCTCCGTTTGTAGCGGACGGCCTCCAACCGTGAACCTGTCACCACCATTGCTTTGGCCCGACCCCCGATCTTGTGGCGGGTAAAGCCATTGAAATGCTCAACCATCACTTCCGTCTTCTGCGCGATGTTGTGCGGATGCAGACGCATGAAACGCGTAAGGACCTTTGCCGCCTTCTTGCGTTCGACATTCGGGTCGTCCTCGCAGGACTTGAGCAGTCTGAAATAGGCTGCATAGGTCGTGTAATGTTTCAACACATCAAGGATGAACCCTTCCTCAATCGCCTGCCGCATGGTGTAGCGGTGTGTGGGCTGCCCATTACGGCCGAACACCGCCAGGGTCTTGTGCTTGGGTGTGGCCGTAAAGGCAAAGAAGCTCAAGTTGGCTTGACGGGCACGCTTGGCCATACTGCGGAAAAGCTCCTCCATGTTCTCCACACCTTCTTCCGCTGCCTTTCGCTGAGCCGCCTGCTTCAGAGCTACTCCCCCCAGTACCTCCTTGAGATCAATCGCTGTCTCCCCTGACTGTGAGCTGTGAGCTTCGTCAACAATGACTGCGCAGCGCCTCGTGGGCAGTACGCCCGTACTATTTTGTCCGCGTTCTTCGGCCAGTTTCAGCAGATGCCGAGAGACAAAGGGGAATTTCTGAAGTGTAGTGATGATGATTGGTACGGCGCTCTCCAGAGCTTCGGCGAGTTGCTTGGAACTCTCCTCAATCTTTTGCACCACGCCGCGCTTATGCTCGAATTGGTATATGGTGTCCTGCAATTGCTGGTCCAGCACCACACGGTCCGTCACCACGATGACCGAATCGAATACACGCTGGTTGTCTAAGTTGTGCAACGACGCCAGCCTGTGCGCGAGCCAGCCGATAGTGTTGCTCTTCCCGCTACCCGCTGAGTGCTCTACCAGGTAATTGCTCCCCACACCCTCGGTTCGCGCAGCTTCCACCAGAGTTCGCACCGCCTGGAGTTGGTGATACCGAGGGAAGATCATGGTCTCTTTCTTGATCTTCCTGCCGTCATCCAGACGCTTTTCTTCAATTTGCAGGTGGATGAATCTCGACAGCAGGTCGAGGAGACTGTGACGCTCCAGGACTTCCTCCCACAGATAGGCCGTCCGGTAAGTCCGCCCTGCCGGATCAAGCGGATTTCCGGCCCCACCGTCCCGTCCCTTATTAAACGGGAGAAAATACGTTGCGTTCGCAGCTAAACGAGTCGTCATGAATACCATTTCGGTATCCACAGCGAAATGTACCAGAGACCGGTGCTTGAATTCGAAAATCGCCTCACGCGGGTCACGGTCTTGCCGGTATTGCTTACGTGCATGCTCAGCAGTCTGCCCGGTCAGGGGATTCTTTAATTCCACCGTGGCTATGGGAATGCCGTTCAGACTGATGGTGACATCGACCGACTTCTCCCGGTAGCGTGGCGAATAGTGCAATTGACGCGTGATACCAAGGATATTGGCAGCATAGCGCTCCTCCAGTTCCGGGTTCAGCTCATGTGCCGCTTTGAAGAAAGCGATTCTCAGCGTCCGACCATAACACTTAAACCCATGTCGCAGCGTCGCGAGCGAACCATAGGTGTCCATCCACTTACACAGGTCCGCGATGATCTGTTCGCCCGTGTGTTCACCGTGCAGGGTCTCCAGCTTGGCCCATTCAACGGGTTGCGTCGCACGGATAAATGCCAGAACTGTTTCAGGGAAGATGGCCCGTGCTGGGTCCAACCCCTTCCGCTCGATGGTGACATACTCGTGAGTCAGCAAGTGAGATTCGATGACAATCTCGAAGGCGGCTTCGTGATGAGCTTCTAGCTTTCCCGGCATGTTATCTGGTCCCTGCGAACCTGCGACGTGCAGCGAGTTTCTTCAAGTTTTTCCAGTGTTCGTTCAATGCATGGCGAACGGCGACGCAAAATTCGCGGAAGTTGCCGTCGGCATCTCTTGCACAAATAGTCTCAATTAGTCGAGCTGTTTTTGCTCCAGAGATAGGGTTGTCGCGACTATTTCCATATACAAATTCCTCTATTACGCGCTTTCGGTCTTCCGTCAGCGAGTCATGATCCAGTCTCAGAATCTGAATGGTTTTCAGGGCGGAGGTGTGCTTGCGTACAGCACTTATCTTCCCCTCAAGGTCGAAGCGGAATCTGCTTTCGCACCTCTGATTCAGAGGCGAAACAAAATCAGTGCCCTCATTTTCCCACCAGTCACCCTTCTGCTGCGCGCCGTAACGGTATTTCTGTTTGGCTCCCTCAAGTGGGAAGCAGGCGACCAGGTTGTCGTAGTCGAGATCCGAGCCAACTCTCTCTGAACGACAGAGAGTTTCCGGCTTGATATGCTCGATGTGGGAAGTGTCCTTCACGACCCGGCGCATGGTGTAAGCGCACAAACCTCCTTGCTCAGTCAACAAAGCCTTATGTAAGGACTCCTTCTCAGGATTCTGCAAACAGCGGTAATCCTCATTCACTGTCCCCTGTACCTGGTTGCACCAATTGGCGTAATCAGGGGGTGGTCTCATTTTCCTCACGTACTTCATCCGCCAGTATCTCCATTCGCGCCATTCTAGCTTCAAGCACCGACCATTCCGGAAGATCCAATCCGGCTTTTCGGTTGCGTGTTATTTCATGCCGAGCTTTCTGGAACGCACCCTTCTTGATCAATGCCTCGACTTGACCAATCCTTTTTGCTGCAGCGGCGGGTCGGTCGTCTGCCTCCATTAAGTGACGCAAGATCCAGTTTGAGTCCATCCCGAGGGTTCGGTCCGGCCGCGCTACACCCACAGCAGTCAAGAGGAGCACCTGTTCTGGTTCTACCTCTCCGACAATCTGTGGCGAATGAGTCGTCACGATGAACTGGCAGCCAGGAAATGTGCCTGTTAACTGTCTGACGATATTTCGCTGCCACTTGGGGTGTAGGTGCAAGTCAAGTTCATCGATTAACACTACTGCACGCCCACGCTTGACCGGGTCAGCCAAACCCGGATTAGCCTGTGAGAGTCTGCGGGCGAGATCCAGGACTAGGGCCAATAGCCCGCGCTCACCATCGGAGAGCTGACGGACGTCAAGTGTGGATCGCTGCTTCTCAGCCACCAATCTTGGCCTCGGCGAATCCACTGGTCGTAGATTCTTGCAATCAGGGAGAAATCGTTTGGCTGCACGACGAAGGGCCGCAAGGTGCGTTAGTGCCTGTGGGTGCTCCGGCCCAAGTTCCTCTTGTCCACGCATCCAGAAAGCAATATCCGCCAGTCGAAGCTCGCGGCTGACTAGGGCATCGGCATATGCTACTGCCTGTCTCCCAGCCGCACTCGTCTTGGAGGCGGCGGCATCGGACACTAGTGACCGTCGGACGGAAAAGAACAGACCGAGCGGTTGCCTCGGAGCCGCTTTGGTCTCTTTGCCCACTGTCGACAAGTCCGGCAGGAATTCTTCCTTATCGGGCGTATCATAAGTTTGCTCCCGAACAGCCCCCGGCTTGTGGACCGCGCTGGGCTGACGCTGTTTGTGCACAAGCAAGGCGAATTGCTTGTGGTTCAGCTCAAAGCTACAGTCTACGGTCAAGGCTTTCGCATTTACTCGAATGTCGTCCCCAACAAATGACAGGGGGCGGCTCTGAGAGGCGGTAACCCGCGGAAGAACCTTCGACAAACAGATCCGCAAGGCGTCAAGCACGGTGGTCTTGCCTACCCCATTGACGCCAACCAGCAGATTCATACCCGGCCCAAATTCAAACTCGGCCTGCTCGAAAGGCCTGAGACCCGCTACTCGAAGATGTTTGATTCTCATGGCCGTCAGTCGACCTCCAGTTCACCTGTCACAGCGGCGGCAATAAGAGCTACACGGCGTTCCCTAAGCAGAGAAACAGTGCGCTCAGTTGCTACGTATAGAGCGTCCAGTTTTGTTATCTCCAACTCGATATCGGTGACAATGGCTTCTTGCTCGTCTTGCGGAGGAACTGGGACAAGAATGTCTTTGAACCCATCCCAGTAAAGCCTTAACCTATCCCAGACTATTCCATGTGAATGCCGTGCGCATTCGGCACTGAAAATTTCTGTTCGAAAGAGGAGCCCTGCATAACTTGATGACAGATCCCCCCTTGAAGCTGCAACCGTGTAGTCAGGACTTACAAGGCCATCTTGAGGCGCGACGCCGACAGCACCCTGCCACATGCGCATCTTGTTGAAGACTACGTCGTCGGTACGAGCGACCTTGTAGGTATTGAAGTCCGCAGCGGTAGTCTCAATCCGATCCTCTGAAAACTCTCTTAGAACCACCCCCGCGTTGATCGAAACTTCCAAGAGCGGGAGGTCAGGCTCTCCGCGCTCGTGTCGTTCGCGAAATAAGAATGCTAGTCGTCGAGTCTTCCAATGCTTCGGGATTCGCCCAAGCCAGGGAATATCGGAGTCACGAAATGGGACCTCAAGGTTGAGCCCGCGCGTAACGGCAGCGGTGATGAGGGTTCGCCGCTTTTCTGCTAAGAGATCGATCATCCTCTTTTTGGCCTTCACCAGCCCGTCCAACCGTGCTACCTCTCTGTCCAGGAACCTAGCAATAGCTTGCTGAACGTGGAAGGGTTGCTCTGGCAGGCGGAGGTCTGCGACATCCTCGGCTGAAACGGCCTCATAAGTACTGCCAGAGGCAACATAATTGAGCTGAGTCCTTGCTTCGTGAAGGGCCCACCATGCAAACCGTGTGTCCAGTCTGAAACCTGGTCGAACAGAACAAAGTCCTCGTCCGATGCCCAAGGCTTGATTTGCTATGTTAAGCTCTCCAACCGGAGCTCGAACGGAAAACAAGATGTCTCCCGCCGCTGCGGTCTTGGCTGGTGCCCCACAGAAGACTCTTGGTTGCGGATACTCTCGACCGAAATCAGCGGTCCCCTGTAAGAAGGGAATTCCATCGTCTGGTGACGGACTATAGCTGGCAGAGGGCGGGGACTGGCCCATCTCTATGTGTGCCAGGAATTTCAAACGAATTCTGATGTCTCTGGCCCAGTCGCTCAAACCGTCACCTCGCCCAGAAGTCGTATGATTTCCTCTTCCGCACGCTTGAGGTCGGCATCAATATCCTCCATCGAACGGGGTGGGGTGTAGTGATAGAAATGGCGGTTGAAGTTGATCTCGTAGCCCACCTTGTCTTTCGTGCGGTCCATCCATGCGTCGGGAACGTAGGGCAGCACTTCACGGTGGAAGTAGTCGTCAATGTCCGCCTTGAGCGGAATATTCTCGAAATCTCGGAGGGCTGGGTCTGGTTCATACTCCGCATTGCGTGACGCACTCTTTGCATTCTTGAGTACGGGTTCCGCTTCCGGGTCCTTCTGCGTGAACACGTCGCGAAACAGTTTGTGCTCCGGGGCTTTCCATTTTGAGCCCTGCTGGTTGAGCAAAGCCAGGATTCGCTCCAACACGGTATTCCAGTCACATTGTGCTTCACGGCCGAGCGCCTTGTCGATGGCCTGCACGTCATCCAGCAGATGTGGGCAGGCATCGAGGAAGCGGGCTTTGTCCTCCACTGTCATTTGATAGCAGAGTCTCAGAGGGCGCTCGACAGTCACACGCGTAAACCCGAAGTCGGCGTTATCAAAGACCTTGGATACGTCGTTGGTAGTAAAGCGTCCGTAAATCTTGACAATTTCGGCGATTTGATCCGGCTCGCCCTCCTCCCCCTCTCCAATCTTGCGACGTTTGTCGCCCAAGCTCCGGCGCATAGGGACATAGTAGGAGCAGGCGTCGAGAAGCTGGATTTTGCCCTTTCTGTGATTCTCCTTGCGGTTTGTCACGATCCAGACATAGGTGCCGATTCCTGTGTTGTAGAACATCTGTTCTGGAAGAGCGATGATGGCCTCCAGCCAGTCGTTCTCAATGATCCATCGCCGGATGTTGCTCTCACCTGAGCCTGCCCTGCCAGCGAAGAGAGGGGACCCACTGAAGACTATGGCCAGACGCGAACCGTGCTTGTGCTGATCGGGCAGTACTGGTTCAAACTTGTGGATCATATGCTGAAGGAAAAGGAGAGATCCATCGTTGACGCGCGGCAGACCTGCACCGAAACGTCCCCCAAAGCCAGCCTTCTGGTGCTCGTGCACTATCTCTTTCTGCTGTCTTTTCCAGTCCACCCCGAAAGGGGGATTAGTGAGGAAATAGTCGAACTTCTTTCCCTCGAACCGGTCGTCGGTAAACGTGTCGCCAAACTGGATGTTGTCGACATCACCGTTGTGGTTCACTTGCTTTATGAACATGTCGGACGCAGCGGTAGCGAACGCTCGCTTGTTGTAATCTTGCCCGTAAACGAAGAGCTGCGCGCTTGCGTGGTGCTCACGCAGGTAATTTTGCGCCTCCGCCAGCATTCCACCGGTTCCGCATGCCGGATCAAGGAGCTGCCGCACTGTTCCCGGTGTGGCCAGGAGCTCGTCGTCATTGATGAACAGGATGTTCACCATCAACCGGATGACCTCCCGCGGAGTGAAGTGGTCGCCGGCAGTCTCATTGGCCAGTTCGTTGAAACGACGAATTAGATTCTCAAATATCAGCCCCATCTCTGGGTTCGGAACGTTGTCCGGATGTAAGTCGACGTCACAGAATTTGGAGACAACGAGATAAAGGATGTTCGCTTCGCGCATCCTCTCAATTTCGCTGAAGAACTCAAAATCCTCGAAGATGCGGCGGACATCCGCTGAGAAGCCGTTAATGTAACTGACAAGGTGCTTATCGATATTGTCCGGATCTCCCTTGAGTTTCTCGAAAGTGAGGGGCGAGTGATTGTGGAACCGCTGACCGGCAGCGTTGTTAAGAACCTTGTACAAGGCGTCGTCGCGGAGCTTACCTCCTTTGCGCCGCTCGAACTCTGCCAGAACTTTGCTCTTTGTTGGAGCAAGCACGCAGTCGAACCTACGCAGCACGGTCATTGGCAGCATCACTCGCTCATACTGCGGTGGGCGGTAAGGACCACGCAGTAGGTCGGCAATCTGCCAGATTAGGTTCGCAAGCTCGTGGTGCTTCGGCATAGACCAATTCCTGATACTAGATTGTGACTCGCGGCACTTGCTCAAGACCCTCCGTCAATGTGTGACCAAGAAATATCCTTAGGCCATATATTAGCCGCGTCGTATCATAAACGCGCAAAGAACGCGATTAAATTCTTCCGTCTGCTAGGATATCAACGCCTTCGCTGATCCACCAAGGTGGAAGGCCGTCGTCGTCGCTTTGATGACGCTTCGCTGCCCCAGAGAAAGCTCCTGAACCTGCCCGCCAACCGCACAATAAACGCCCTTACCGCACCAAAACGGTTTATAATACGGGAAATCCAAGGGTATTGTCAAAAGTTTGTTGCTTTTCAGATTGTTCGGTCTGAATGTTCTTGATTATCTTGGACTTGCCGTGTGATCTTCAGATCGTTTCGACTGAGCCACGCTGCTTACGCGGCCCGACGCTTTTGAGGAAACCTCTCCGTCGCCCAGATGTTTGCGCCTCGTAGTCTATCTTAGGATGAATAAGGCAGAGAGAATTCGTGCCTGTTATCAGCACGCTTCTCTTCGTTTTGTTTCTGGGAACTCCCGGCGCGACCACTCGTGCCGATTCAGCCGTGGGCCGAGCATACCGCGACTTCTCATCCGGATCACGAATTATGGATGGTGTCCCCGGAAGTCCCGTGAGAAATCATACCCCCACGGTTTCTACCCGTCGTCAAAAAGCGGTTCCCCAAGGGACGACAGATCCAGTTCGGGCATGCACAGCTGGCATCGGCACTTTCCATCGAGCATCAACGGCCCAAAGCGCACGTCCAGTTCCCTCAGAGCGGAGAGTTCCCCGCGTTCGTAGAACGTGTCGGATACGCTCCCATCCAATTCAAAGAGCCTGCTCCCCTCCCATTCAGGGTCCGGATTCGACTGCTGACCGCCCACGAAAAGAGCATAGCCCAATCTTCCCAACGGCAGGAATTGTCTCTGTTGCGTCTCGGCCATTCGAACATCATCCGGAACAAAGCCGAAATGGTTCAGATACTCGTCTTTGAGTCTCTCATGAGACTCCCGGTAGTATATCTCGGCCCAGTGAGTTCCCAATTCCGAGGAGACTTCCGCCAAGCCTGCGCAGCCGGAAAAGCCGATCTGAATGTAATACTCGGGGGAGGACACCTCGGGCCTCTGTTCGCCCCTCACATGGACGGACAGTACGCCAATGCGAAGATAGTCCATGAAAGCCTTGGTGGCAGGCCATGGCTTTGGCATTCGATTCTTCAGGAATTGCGTAAAATCTTCGGCGAGAATCCGATATTTGTCCGCGGGCAAGTCAATGATCCTTCTGCCGCGCCCCAAGTCCATCACCTCGGGCTTGTGGAACCTCTGCCTGCCCATGATCCTGTCCATCAAGGTCCGTTCAACGGGTTCGGGCCGCAGCGATGCTTCCGCGAGCTTGCCCCATATCAGAAACGCGTTTCCTCCCATTTGGTCCTCCACTCGGCGGTACAATCGTTTGCCGTGGTTGCCTTCGCCGTGTCTATGAGCTCATGCCGGAAAAAGCACTCCAGTTTTCACCGTTGAGTTCCTTTGGATGCGTGTCTTTGGCAATGGCCCCCAAAAAAAACGACCGACACTTGAGGTCCGGTTCCCAGGCTTCACGGCTTCTCCGGCACGTTTCCGCCAATAACTTTGGCGGTCCTGATGTAGTCAATGACAAGATCGACAATGAGGCTGTTGAGCTTGTCCACGTTCTTGCCCTTTTCGGCAAAGATCTTGTACCCGTCGCCGCCGGCGAGAAGAAAATTGTTGATCGCGACCGAATAGACTCCGGCCGGGTCAAAGTCCTTGCCGGCAACCTTCCCGATACGTACCTTCCCGTTTTCCACGCTTCGGGTCACTCCGAAAACCTGGAGTTTACCGCCGCTTCCGTCAGGAAGATCATGGCTTTGCTGGAGGGCGTTCCGCAAATCCTCACCCGACAGGTCGAGCTTTACCAGCGTGTCTCGGAAGGGCAATACCGAGTACATTTCGCCGATTGTGATGGGCCCCTCTTTGAGGCTTTCGCGGATCGCTCCGCCGTTAACAAGGGCCGCTTCGGCTCCGCAATTTCGAGCCATCACGGAGGTTATGATCCCGCCCAGGTTGGTGGCGGTGCCGGCCCTCATACTATGCATTGTCCCGTCGAGGAACACCTCGGTGGTCCCGATGACCTCTTCGAGTTTCATGCCCATTTCATCCTTGCGGCTCTTGATGATCGACGCGATGTGGGGATCTTCCTCAACGGCCGGGCCGAGCAAAATCAACTCACCTTTGTGCGAAACGACCTTTCCGTCGGTCACGTCCACATCCAGTTTTCCCAGAAATTCAGCGTACGCACCCGCCTGACAAATCAAGGCGTTGCCCGCCTTTTCAGGGGTGAAGAGCTTGGTATGCGAATGGCCGCCGATGATGACATCGATTTTCGGACACGCCTCGGCGAGTTTGCGGTCTTCGGCAATTCCCAAGTGAGTCAGCGCGACGACGAAGTCCTTATGGTTGATATCCGTCAGGAGCCCGCGTGCTGTTTCGATGGGATCGTTGAATACCAGTCCGCGGACATTGTCCGGAAGCGTAGTCACAGGAGTGTCGGAGGTGGTGAGCCCCAAAATGACGATCCTGGTGGGGGAATCCGGGAATTTCTTGATGACGACCCCATCGAAAACGTGTTTGCCGTCAACAGTCTTGATGTTCCCGCTCAACAGCGGAAATTGCATGAGAGGCTTGAGTGTTGAGATCAAGTTGCTTTGCCCGTAATCGAATTCATGATTCCCCACTGTCATTGCATCGAACTTCATCTGATTCATGAGGGTTACACCGAGCGTTCCCTTGAATACCGTAGAGTATTCCGTTCCCATGAGCAGGTCGCCGGCCATGAGCACCAGCGTACTACGGCACTCGGACGCACTGCGGGCCCTGGCGGTCCCCAGTACGGACGCCGCCTTGCCGAATCCGCCGATGAGGCCGTCAACGCCTTTCTTTTCATAGGGCACGTAGTGTGCGTGAGGATCGTTCATGTGGAGAATGGTCAGTTTCAGAGTCTCACCGGCGGCTTCCGACCATAAGGCGGACGGGGACACAAATCCCGATATCAGGCAGAATAGTACGAACAGCGGACAAACACGAGCAACGGCATACATGGATGTGGCTCCTCCTGGGAAAAATTGCTATGCGCTTCTTATAAGATAACTCACCGGGGCACCGATTGAGAAGGTTCTTGCGAAAGGCGGGAGCGAGGTGACGAGGATATGGACGGTCGAACAATCGCTGGTCGGGGTGGCCGGATTTGAACCGGCGGCCTCGTGCTCCCAAGGCACGCGCGCTAACCAGGCTGCGCTACACCCCGTGATCATACGTTTATAGTCTGCCCGAACCGAAAGCGCAAGTATCTTGCGAATTCCTGCAAAGCCCGGCCGCGATGGCTGACGCAGTTCTTTGCCTCGCGGTCCATCTGGGCAAAGGTGCACCGTGCGCCTTCGTAATAGAATATGGGATCGTACCCGAAGCCCAGCTTTCCCGTAATCCCGCGGGTAATGTATCCTTCGCACTCCCCCCGAAAGATGCGCTCCTCGCCGGCCGGGAGCACGAACGCCAGTACGCAGACGAAACGTGCGGTTCTCCGGCCGTCGGGAACGTCCCGAAGCTCCTCGAGGATGCGGTTGCACATCTCCACATCCGAGGCGTTCTCCCCCGCGTACCGTGCCGAGAGGACGCCCGGCCGTCCATCGAGAGCGTCGACGCACAGACCGGAATCGTCCGCGAGGACGGCCATTCCCGCGCCTTCGGCCATGACTCGCGCCTTCTTCAACGCGTTGGCCTCAAAGGTATCGCCGTCTTCCTCCACTTCCGGCAACGGCTTCACCTCGTCCAACGACAGAAATTTCACTGGAAAGTCCTTGACAAGATCTTGGATCTCTTTGACTTTACCCTTGTTTCTCGTGGCGAGCAGAATCCGGGACATTGTGTGGGGGGCGGTAGGCATTGTCATGAGCACCATTGGGAGGACCGAATTGTCATTTCATGGAGAGAGCGCCGGACGGCCGAGCCTTGAAGAGGACCTGACTGAAGCCGCCCTTGCGTATGTCGGCCGTCTCAACGGGATCTCTGAAGGATCGGCCTTGCAGCCAGACGCCGGTAAGATCCTTGTAATGTGAAGAGAAGAAGTGCGCGGAAACTCCCATGGGGCTGATCCCGAATACCTGCGGGGGATCCGTCATATCCGCGATCTGTGTCAGCGAAACGCCGGCAGTGACGGTGAACGGATGAGAGGGGTACCAACCGGCAAAATCGATGGTGTCGCCTGAACCTTTAAGCGGAACGGGCCCCACATGATAGAGCGCTTCCAGAAATCTCGACCGGGAAGTCAACGGATGACGGAACTCCGCAGAGTGAATGCGGCCCCAAGCCCACTTCGACGGGTCGTTGCCCATGAGACCGGAACCTTCCGAGACGGCCTTCTCAAAACTCCTTCTCAAGAGCGACAAAGAACCTTCTTTTCCCAGCCAACTCTCCGCACCTCCCAGAATGATCTTCTTCACCGCGCGGCCCGCAAGGTTGGGGTTGCCGGCAAACCTCGCGTAGAGATCTTCGCCCATGGGGGCGCGGAACATTTCCTCCAGAAGGGATTGATATGCGAGTCCGAAGACTGCCGCGGCTGGGGAATCCCGCGTCATTTTTTGATCCCACGAAGCAAGGATGCGTAAGGCATCCTGTCTTGTCTTGTCCCCGGGCGCCCGGCCCTCGAAGGCCTTGAGGATCTCAGGCGTGAGGCTCCCGGCCAACGGTGACCCGGTATCCCCGAGGATTTTCTGAAAGCTTTCTCGGGAATGCCCGCCGTCGTTCTTGAGCAAGCTCTCTATTCTCGACTGCCTGCCCCCGTCGTTCCAATAGCAACTCACGAAATAAGGATACGTATTTCCGCCCGGCCTGCCGTCCGCAACAACCGCAATACCTTCGGCAGGGTTGTTTTCGGCAGGAAGCTCCTCAAACGGAATATAGCCGAGCCAATCGTAGGTGCCGGTCCATGCGGGCATGGGAACTATTCCATCACTTCCCTGCGGGCGTATGGGAATCAGACCGGCGGTCTGTATCCCGAAGTTCCCGTCGTCGTCTCCCCAGACAACGTTGAGACAAGGAGCTACGAGGGATTTCAGAGCAGATCGCGCTTCGTTTCCACCGGTTGCCCGGTTCACCCCGAAGAACGCCTCGATGACGCCGAGGCCCTCCCGAGCCGTCCATCTCAACGACAGGGCCTTGCCCGCGACAACGTCGGACACAAGCGGCCCGGTTCCGGTCAGCCGAATTGACCGCGAAGTCTTGGAGCGCCCCCGGACCCGGTATGTCTCATTGATCTCTCTGATTCTCTTCGGCCGGTCCACACGCCAATAATGGGACGCGTCATCGGCATCGAAGCGCTCCATGTACAAATCAGCGTCATCGGCATAGGCCAAGGTACTGCCCCAACCGACCTTACCGTTGGTGCCGGCCAGGGCCACGGGAACGCCCGGGATGAAAGAGCCGGAAAGCCGGAAAGCGCCGGCCGCCATCCTGGCGCGATACCAGAAGCCGGGGGCCGTCAGAACCTGGTACACCGCAGAAGCAACCAAAGGCTTGCCGCTTCTACTCCGCCCCGGCCCCACCGCCCAGGCGGATCCGCCGCGCAATCCCGGAAAACGGAACGGCAACGGACTGCCCCCGCTGCGGGAAAACATTCCCCCCTCCGGCGTCCAGCCGAGGAGATCGGAGACGACGAACGGAGCCGAGGCCGCGGGATCGGTGGGGAAGATGTCCAGGGCCCGTTCCTTGCCCAATTTTGCAGGCAAGGATGCCATCACCGGATCGATCTCCGCCGCCGGCGAGCTGTACCAGGCCAACGCACGCACAATGGACATCACGTCATCAGGCGTAAAGGGCCGAGGGCGATACTCCAGGAGGGAAAACTCGACAGGCGGCTTAAGTGTGTGGGCTGCCAGGTAGGCGTTGATTCCCCGGACGAAACGTTCCACCCATTTCCGTTCCCGATCACCGAGACGCGCGGTACTGTAGGCGTCCTGAGTGCCTGCGGTCACCGTCCTCATGATATGGTCGCTTTCGAGGTAGTCCCTGCCGAGAATTTCGGCAAGCGTCCCCCGTCCGGCGCGGCGAAAATAGTCCATCTGCCACAGCCGGTCCTGAGCCATCACGTAGCCCAGTACGTGAGCCAGGTCTTCTTCGTTGTCCCCGATGATGCCGGGAACCCCGTGAGAGTCCCGGACCACCCGGACGTCGGCCGTCAGGCCGGGAATTTCGACTACGGATTGGCCTTGGGGCAGGAGAGACATGACAAAGAAATAGATCCAGATTACCCCCCCGCCTGCTATGAGGATGAGCACAACGGGAATCACCGTAAAGATCCTTAGCAGCCAGACCGGATCCATATCGGCCTTCAGGATGTTTCTGGATGCATTCAACGGGAACGTCCTCTCAAGAACAGGGCCAATCATACTTCCAAGGGGTTACGGCAGGCCCGGTCGACCTTCATGGCCCGGTGGCGGTTCCACCCCTTCGCGTTCATCCCAGAAGCCTGTCCACCAGTTCCAAACTTACGCGGTAAGGATCCTTCGTCTTAGACAGGATTTCGTCAATCATTCCGTCGAGGGATCCGGCTCCGCCGATTTTCTCCAAAGCCCGGTCGAACAGGCCTTCTTTCAGCAGATCGAGAAGTTGCATACGTATTCTGGCCGCCTCGGCCTTTTTCAGCCCCTCCCCACCCCGGCCGAGCAGGTGCCTGCGATGATCGAGAATCGCCTTGTAAAGCTCATCGACGCCGTCACCATCCACGGCAACCGCGGCAATGACGGGCGGTTCCCAGCCGGAGGCAGAATGGCGTTCACCGGACATATGCAGCATGAACTTGAGTTCCCGGAGAGTCTTTGAAGCACCCTCCCGGTCGGCCTTGTTAACCACGAACAGATCGCCTATCTCCATGAGGCCGGCTTTGATGGCCTGTATGTCGTCGCCCATCCCCGGAACCGTGACGAGCACCGTGGTATGTGCGCTGTGTACGATATCCACTTCGTCTTGCCCTACGCCCACGGTTTCGACAATGATGACATCCTTGCCCATGGCATCGAGGACCACGATCGCGTCGGATGTGGATCGCGTGAGACCTCCGAAGTTGCCTCTCGTGGCCAATGAGCGTATGAAGACCCCCTCGTCCAGGAAGTGCCTCTGCATCCGGATCCTGTCGCCAAGGATGGCTCCGCCGGTAAACGGACTCGTCGGGTCTATGGCCAACACTCCCACCGTCTTGCCGTCCTCACGGAACTTTGCCGTTATCCGGTCCACAAGAGTTGATTTTCCAACCCCCGGCGATCCCGTAAAGCCGATAACATGAGCATGGCCGGAATGACGGTAGAGCTCTGCAAGGTCGCCGAGAACGCCGGGGTCTCCGTCGTCGATCCGTCGTATCATCTGTGCGGTGGCCCGCACATCGCCCTGAATGACTTTTTCAGCGGACAAGGGTATTATTGTTCCTCATGAAGCGACAGCGCCGTGTCCGGGCGCTTCTAGGATCGTTTTCCGAGGAGATTACGAGCGATTACGAGTCTCTGGATCTCGTTGGTTCCCTCGTAGATCTGCGTGATCTTCACGTCTCTCATGTGACGTTCCATCGGATAGTCTTTGCAGTACCCGTAGCCTCCCAAAATCTGAACTCCCTCGATCGCGGCATTCATGGCCGTGTCGGACGCGAACATCTTGGCCATGGCGGCTTCCTTTTCAAACGGCAATCCATGGTCCTCGAGCCATGCGGCACGCCAAATGAGAAGCTCCGCGGCATCCAGCCGGGTTGCCATGTCCGCCAACTTCCATTGTATTGCCTGGAATTCCGCGATTGGTTTACCGAACTGAGTCCGCTCCCGCGCGTACCCGATTGACTCTTCGAGGACCGCTCTCCCTATCCCGAGAGCTTGCGCGGCTATGCTGATCCGTCCGCTGTCGAGAGTCTCCAGCATCTGCCTGAGGCCTGATCCCGGCTCACCGAGAATATTGCCCTTGGGAATCCGTGCGTCCTCGAATACAAGCTCCGCCGTGCCGGATGCGTTGATGCCGAGCTTTTCCTCGACCCGGCCGACCTTGAATCCCGGCGTCTCACGCAAGTCACAGACGAACTGGCTGATGCCCTTGTACCCCTTGGACCGGTCCGTGCTTGCGGCAAAGACGCAATAGTCGGCAATGTTTCCGCTGGTAATGAACTTCTTTTCGCCGTTGATTATCCAGGAGTCTCCGTCGAGGCGGGCGGTGGTGCGCATGGCCGCGGGATCGCTTCCCGCGTCGGCCTCGGTAAGTGCATAGCAGCCTATTGATTCGCCCGAAGCGCACGGCACCAGATATCTTCGCTTCTGCTCTTCGGTGCCGAACTTGAGCATGGGATAGCAGTACAGGGAGTTGTGCGCGGCCACAATGGTGCCGGTGCCTCCACATCCCCTGGAGATTTCGGATACAATCATTGCGTACGATACATAGTCCATGCCCCCGCCGCCGTATTCTACGGGCACGGCGACACCGAACACCCCCATTTCGGCCAATGCCTTGAGCGCCTCGGGGGAATGCGTATGTTCTCGATCCAGTCGGTCGGCGATCGGCTTGAGTTCCTTATCGGCAAACTTTCCGGCCATTTCGCGCGCCATCCGCTGCTCATCGGTCAGTAAGTAATCCATGTTCCAACTCCCGCGATAACCAAAGCCTGTAACGATGGGTCATTTTCGTCCGCAATTCACGATCCGAACGTCTTGCCGGTTATTGGTAGAAGTCACGGACAAGATTGTCAATAGGAAATGGGCGGGATTCGACAAAACCGCGAATTTTGCTTGAAGTGAGCGTTTGTGGGAGAGGGGGAGGGGGACGTCCCAAGAAAAAGACAAGATTCATCCTTCCTATAGTTTCTTGGAAACTTAGTCGAGAGAGGGCGTCCCGCTGTCCACGATGATTCGATGAGGCAGGCCCGGATCCGCCATTCGTGCCGTATGCCCGGGCCTGACAAGCGCGAGCACGACTATGCCCCCAATGAGACAGAACCACCTCATCAACGGCGTGACGTCCCTGCTTTTCCTTGAAGTCATCTCGAATCGTCTTTCCGTTCGGCCGGACGACCTGATATGTACTTGTGGAGGACGCTCGAAATCGGGGTTTGGTATGGGATTCCTTCCTCGATGGCTCTTTTCTGGATGGCCGCAAGATCTTTCGGCGATATGCGGATGTTTATCCTCCGATCTTTCCTGAATGTCGCACGAGCGTATTCCCGGTACCGCCTCCGCCGAGGAGGTGGTCCGCTTCTATGGCAAACTGTGGGACATCGAGGTATTTTTCAAGCCGGCAAAACACTATCTCAAGCTCGATTCCGAGATGCAGGTCAGGGATTTCGACTCCATCGCGGCTCATTCCACCATCGTCATGATCCGCTACATCTTCCTGGCCGCGGAACAGCGATTCGCTTGTGATGAGAGGACAATAGGGGCCCTGTTTCATGCCGCCTCGGACGAAATACGCGATATCTCCCTCGCTGAAGCTTTGTTCCGAATCCTCTCGCTGGTCAGAGACAAGGTACGTGAGTTATACGAAACATCGGAACAACTGGTACAGCAAATTATCGACACCACCATGAAGGAGGCCTTAGCCCTCATCAGACCGGGGTTTGCGGCCAAGTGCCAAAGTCGAGATATGGTCTGAAATGAGCCACGGCAGGGATAATTCCAGAAATCCCCGAGGATGACGCGTGCCGGGCCATTGCCCGGACGGCAGTGCCGGTCCGGACGGAGGCCGGCACGATTGACTGGGAGACTCTCAAGGTAAATGTTCGGCCAATCGGTCGAAGAGAGTACCGAGGGGTTATTCCGACTCCTTCCAATACTTGGTGCGAATCTCCTTCTTGAGGATCTTCCCCTGGGGGCTCTTGGGCAACGCGTCCACAAATTCGACCGACTTGGGCGCCTTGTATCGGGCAAGATGTTCGCGGCAGAAGGCGATCACGTCGTCCGCATCCGCGGGTGCGCCTTTCTTCAGCGCTATCACGGCGTGCACTTTCTCGATCCAGTAAGAATCGGGAATTCCGATCACCGCGGCCTCTTCGACCGAGGGATGTCTGTAAAGAATCTCCTCGACTTCCTTTGGGAAAACATTCTCGCCCCCGGTGATGATCATGTCCTTCTTCCGGTCGGCGATGTAAACGTATCCCTTGTCGTCGTAGTACCCCATGTCCCCCGTACCGAGCCACCCGTCCTTGATTGTACGGGAAGTCTCCTCCTCCCGGCGCCAGTACCCGCTCATGACTCTCTTGCTTCGTATAAGGATCTCCCCGATGGTGCCCGGCTGGACGTCTTGACCTTCTTCGTCGACGATGCGCATGTGCACGCCGAGGCACGGTTGGCCGCATGAGGCCAGGATATTCGAATCCTCGGGGGACTCCATGAACCGGCGATGATCCCGGTTCCTGAGCACGGTGGTATGCGGGCCGGATTCGGTTTGCCCGTAACCCTGGAGAAAAACGGGCCCGAAGACCGAAAGGCCTCGCTTGAGGACTTCCACCGGCATGGGCGAAGCCGCGTACCATATCCTCTTGAGGGTCGGTAAATCCCATTGTTCCAGATCGGGTAGGCCCAGCAGCGCAACGAGTTGCGTCGGCACAATGTGGACATCCGTAATCTGCTCAGCGCGGATGGTCTGCAGCATTTCAACCGGGTCGAAGTTACGCTTGGGACTGATTACATTGCACCCGCCGTTGAGGAAGAACGGCCAGATATGGCTGTCTCCGCCAATGTGGAACATGGGCAACACCACAAGATGCCGATCCCCGAATTGCAGCCCTATGTCCAATGACTTCACGACGGCGTTCTCCAGCTTCTGCGCGTGCGTGTACAGCCCACCGCGCGGGATCCCGGTGGTGCCGCTTGTGTAGAAGATGGTCAATGGATCATTCTCACCGACCTGCACATCCGGCTCATCCGTTGGTTGGCTCTTCACGACATCATCATAGGCGTCCAGACCATGAGGGGCTTTGCCCAAAACAACGAAGTGCCGGACGTGGGCAAGCCGGTCACGGGCTTCGAACAGGGTCTCTGCGAACTCGGATTCGAGGAGAACGACTCTTGCCTCGGAGTCGTTTATGACGCCGACCAGCTCTTCGGTGTTCAGCCGGGGACTGAAATGTGCCAGGATGTACCCGCCCTTCATGGCCGCACCAAACGCCTCCTGGTATTCCAGCCGGTTCCACGAAAGGACTCCGACGACATCCCCCTTGCGGATGCCCTTGGCTCGAAGGCCGTGGACGAGCCTGTTCACCCTCTCATTGAAGCTCCGGAAACTCACTCTGTCCGGCCCCCACACAAAGGCTTCCAAATCGGGGTACAGGAGGGCATTCCTGTAAATGACATCCGCAAAGGTCCCCAACTCATACCGGCTCAGTTCCTTCAAAATGTATTGTCCAGTCAAGAGATACGCCTCCCACATTCAGTACGTGCTTCTCCGGCGTCACAACTTCCCGGAAGTAGAGCCGGCATCGCTTCTATTGCCTTAACGGCTGGTTTCACAAGTATGGCCGCATAACCTGAACCGTCTTCCCGGTGCGGGCCGGGAACCGGTCTTGCTGATCCCGGACCCCGGCACTTAGGGTCTGTCACCAAATAAGCTCATCATCCCTCGGGCCTCTCGGTTTAGTGGTATGGCCGTGGGGGCCGCCGGCAATCCGGGGACATGATCCGATTTTGCGAACGGCGCCATGAGACCTCGCAAAACTCGGAATCGTGTCCCCGGATTGCTACTTGCAAGGTTTGTCTTGGGACAGACCCTTGAGATGACGGGCCGGGATGCCCCGCCACGGCCCCATGTGCATGTCACCCGGCAGCCACCCAGTTCTTCGCAAGCGTGACGGCAGCCACTGCATCCTCTCCGTACGCATCGGCCCCGGAGAATTTCTTGACGCCTTGGTCCACGGCGCCTCCGCCGATCATGATCTTCACCCGATCTCGTAGACCCGATTCCTGGATCGCGTCCACCGTAGCCTTCAGGGCGTCAAAGGCCGTGGTCAACAGAGCGCTCATTGCCACCACTTGGGGTTGGATTTCCCGGATGGCCTCGACGAATCTCCCGCGGGGAACGTCGACCCCAAGGTCATGGACCTCAAATCCGTTCACGTCCAGCAAAAAGACGACGATGTCCTTGCCGATGTCGTGTATGTCCCCTTCCACGGTGCCGATTACGACCTTTCCCAGACGTTCCTTCTTCTGTTGGGAGCCCTTTTCGAGATACGGTTCGGCCATTTTGGATATCTTCTTCAGCATGTCGCCGGCAAGGATCAATTCCGGGAGGAAATATGTTCCCTCTTCAAACCGCTTTCCCACAATCTCCACGCCTTCTCTGCAGTAATCGAGAAGCTTGATCGTGTCCTCCCCGGCCTTCAGCATCTTATCCGCGAGGTCCATCGCTTCCTGTTCTCTGATATTTGCAATGGCTTCCGTTAGTTCGTTACTCATTCCCTTCCTCCGGTTCGTTCGAACCATGGTATCGTGCGTGCTTCGTGAGTCCCTGCCCGTGCGAAGCCGTTACTTGCCGGGATCGATACCTTTCACGATCCAATCCACGGCTGCACGTTCGCAATCCGGGAAGCCATCGGGGTCCACTTGCCGCATGGTGTCGGAGATTCCGGCCTCCCTTGCCAGTCTACCGAACTGGAGGGTGTTGATTGCGTCCTCGAGAATCTGTGCCGATCTCCCCATGCCGTTCCGCTTCGCCGTTGCCATGCTGTGTTTCAAGACCTCCGCGGCTTCCGGCGGAAGTGCAAACATCCCGCGGGCATCGAAAAGGAGCCCAAAGCCCTTTTCAAGCCTACTTGTCACCTTGCTCGCCTCCCGCATCATGTTCTTCAGTTCATCCTTCCCTACAAAGCCTTCGGCAACAATCCGCACCCCGTAATCCGTCCGGCTGACGTCGTACATCGGGTTTCCTCCGAGATCGCAGCGACCCCTCCCGCACGTGAGACAATGCCTTAGGGGTGGTTACGGGAGTGAGGACCTCCAATCAATCCCCGCCCCTTTTCATTATCTCTTCGGCAACATCCGGGGTGTCCCGATCTCCGTTGTTCGCGATAGCCTCAATCGCTCTTGTGCTTTGTCGGTTCTTCCGGTTCTTCTATAGCAACGCGCCTTGAATTTCGCGGCTATCCTAACCCAGTTCCTCAATGCTCCGATCGATCGCTCCTGTCATTGCGAAGAGTGCAGTCCCGCGCAGAACGCGGGAAAGCAATCTCAATGCTCCATGAAAGGCTGAGATTGCCACGACCTCCCAAAGCCTTGGGCTCGCAATGACAAAGGTGAAGGTGTCCTCAGTATTCAAGGGGCGTCACCATAATCCAAGGCCCGCACTGCATCTCACGTGAGTTCCCGACAGCGCGGAGCCGTTACTTATCGGGATCGATGCCTTTCACCACCCAATCAAGGGCCGCACGTTCACAATCCGAGACGCTCCCGGCATCGATATTTCGCGTAGTGTCGGCGATTCCCGCCTCGTTGGCCAACCTTTTGAACTGGAGGGTCGCGATGGCATCATCCAGGATATGAGCCACTCGTCCCAAACCGCGATCCTTGGCACGTTCCATGTTGCGCTTCATGATTTCACGGGCTTCCGGGGGGAGGGTGAACATGCCGCGCATGTCGTGAATAATCCCAAAGCCCTTCTTCTGTCTCCCCACGATCTCTCCGGCTTCCCGGGACATGCTCTTCAACTCATCCTTGCCCAAGTAACCGCCGGTCACAATCCGCAGTCCATACTGGGTCTCCTTGATTTCGTACATCGCGTCCCCTCCTCTCCGTCTGCACTCATCTCCACCGGGTGTCGAACACACGGGGCATCGGCCTGCCGAGAGCGGAGACGAGCCGGCGCCGCCGTGCCGTGAACCCATTGCTTCAAAGAACATTCTCGCATTACAGCACGTGATGATCAATGCTTATGTGCCGAGTGAGGCTAGCAGGACTCCATCGAACCCGGAAAACATGCCGCGTATGGAGTTCCGTTGGCCCTTTTGACGGACGACTTCCGTCAAGCCTGCGCAGTCCTCCGGTAATCTTGGATATAACGCAGGGCATATCGGTCGCGGCCCATGCACAAATCCGAAGCCGCTGCAGTGGACCGCATTTTTGCAACGTCCACGGTGGGACAGGTCAGCCCCAAGCTTATGGCTATGGCCAGGAAGACCTGGTTGAGAAGGATACGGTTGGGCAACCCAAAGGACACATTGCTGGCTCCGAGAGTCTGGTTTACCCCGAGACTCTGCTTAACGGCACTGACGGTCTCCAAGGTCACGCGGCCTGCCTTGTCGTCCGACCCAATGGTCAGGGCCAAACCGTCGATGATAACGTCCTCGCGGGGAATGCCCATGGATTCCGCCCGTTCGACAATCTTCGCTGCATTGGCTATCCGGCGGTCGGCCGTCTTGGGTATTCCTTCGTCATCGAGTGCCAAGCCCACTACGGCAGTTCCGTATTCCTTTACCAACGGAAGAATCGCCTTCAGTGACTTCTCTTCGGCGGTTACCGAGTTTACAATGGGCTTTCCTTTATATATCCGGAGGGTTGCTTCCAGTGCGGCAATATCGTTGAAATCGATACAGATGGGCACATCGACACAGTCCATTACCGCCTCGACAACCTTTGGAAGAACAGTACGCTCGTCTATACCGGTCCCGGCCACATTCACGTCCAGGATGTCCGCGCCCGCGGTCACTTGTGATCGGGCTTCCTCGGTCACAACGTCAAGATTGCCCGCCTGAAGGGCTTCGAGCAGTTTCTTTCTTCCGGTGGGATTGATCCGTTCGCCGATCAATATGGTAGGCCCCTCATGACTGATAATGACCTGTTTCTTGGCACTCGATACCTTGGTTTCCAATTTGGAAGCTCCTTCTTTGCCGAGCACGAGGATGTCTCTTGGAAATCTGAGCCGTCGGTCGCCGCTCAGGCGGCCGGGCCGGGGTAGTAGAAGAGGTGAATCCTCGCTTAGTCCTCGTTGGCGTAAGTACGGTGACACATTAACGTACGCCGTCTCTGTCTTGGCAGCACCGGCCTCCGTGCCGGATTGGTAGGGGTAGGCCCCTGGAAACTGTCTCAAAACTCCGGCACGGAGACAAATCGTAGCACGATGCGGATTCATTTTCGTCACGCAATGCACGACGGGTTGCCTGCTCGTCGCGGACGTTTGCTGCAGACCTCTGTAGGGGCGGGTTTTACACCCGCCC
>JAZDHD010000053.1:0-12372 GCA_043806215.1 Pseudomonadota bacterium
GTAGCAGCCTTTGTCTTCCGTGCGGGCGTCGAAAATCCAACGGGTCGGACACATGGCGGGTAGCGGGTAATGCCTTATGGGAATTTGCCGCTGCGATAAAGCCAAATGCCGGGGAACAAGGAGACACCGACATGATAATCAAGAACCTCAGTCGCCTATAGGTGATTGCCCTGACGCTTTCTTGTCCGGCAAAGCTCACCTCGGGAAGTTACCCTCGGCCAATCCACCATCGGGGAAAACTCCGGTCAAAGACGAAAACAAGGGTAAGAGGCGAGGTCGTTGTGAGACATACCGGTGGTGAACCGATAATCGCAACTGGTGCCGGGCCAAAGGCCGCCGATCATCAGTAGAAGAATGCACTCACTGAACGGAGTATTGCGATTCCGAAGCAGATGGTCGTCACCCCGTGTGGGAGGAATTCTCCCAAGGCCGGAAGAAGGCGGTCATGTTTTCCTCGGCTCAAGCGGTACCCGATCACCAGGCTGCCGGCAATTCCCAGCCAAATAAGGATGTTTTGGAGCGTGTGAGTCAGAGACGGAGGGACGGTTATCACCATTTGATGGAAGATCTCGAACTTGAACGTTTGCCACAAGATAATGGGAAGGTATACGCCCACGTGAATCAAATAGTAGAGATGAAAGGCCATGAAAGAGGTCAAAACCAAGGGCAGCAGGGCCAGGCCGTAACGGGAAAAATTCTCTTTGAGCGTCTCGCCGGATTGGCTGCGGGAAACCGCGGATGCGAGGTGAACCACCAGGTTTACCGCGAATACCACGGTCAGAAAGAAAAGGGTGAATACCACGAGACGAGGCCAATCGGGCAAATGGTATGACCACGACTCATAGACCCGGGTCTTGTGCATCATTTCACTCAACAGGCCGCCGAACATGCCGACGACAAGGAGTGCCGTCACCGAGGCAACCTGCCTCATTTCCCAGATCTCCCTTCCCGGGACCCTGAGATTCAGATTGACCGCACCATGAGGGCAATTCTTGACGCACGTGGCACAGAGCTTACAGAACCGGTTGGAGCGGAGCGAGGGGGCCATCTGTCCGAACGGACATCCCGGACGATTGCCCACCCCGACGAAGCACTCGTTGGACGTGCACTGGGAGGCGCAGACATTCCGGTCGGCCCTGAGTTCCAGTGGGGAGACCTTGGCGAACACACCCATCATGCATCCAAGAGGACACAAGTATCGGCACCAGGACTGCCGTTCAAAAATCACCGAAACCACCACCGCGAGCAAGAAGATGGTGAGCAGCAAAATCCCGGTGTTCAACGGAGAGCTTCGAATACTGGTTGCGGTCTCCAGCCAGATTATGAACATGACGGATCCGGCAAGAATCCAATCGCTGTATCTCTTCAGATATCCGGGGAAAGGGATTTCCCAGGAAATCAGCTTTTTCGCCAGATTACTCAACGTCCCCATCGGGCACAACGAACACCAGAAGCGGGCCCACAGGAAGGAACCAAACACCATGGTCGGCCACCCGACCGCCCACGAGAAAAGCCCTCCGAGATTGTGAATGGGGTCTGCCGGTCCCAGGAACAACAGGACCATCAAGATGAAGAAGAACGGTGCAACGGCACTCTGGAGCACCAGTGGAAACTGCGGGCTCTTCAGAATGGTCCTGAGCGCCGGAAGCCGCATGAGATTGATTTTTCCGTCCGCTTCGATTCTTCTCAGATCGAAATAAATGTCTTCAGGCCGCAGGATGCCGCCTTCTGCCAGCAACACCGCCCTTTTCAACGTGGTGGCCAGTTCGCGGTCGTTCCCCGGCCATGAATAGGTCACCAGCGTCTTGGTTGTCTCCTTGGGCAGCTTCGAGATATGTTTACGTAATTCCTTGCAGTATTGATTCACATAGTGTTGCACCAGCGTCGGGATTTCCTTTCGGCGCTCTCTCAGAGGAGGGACCGACAGGGAGTTGTCGGCCAGGTAGTGCAGGAGCGGATGCCTTTCACGGGAGATATCCTCCTCCTTAAGACTGGTCGTGCCTATGAGGCGAAAATCCGCCTGAACGCGGTTGCGTCCTCCCACCTTGGAGAAGAATCCCGTCTGCAAAGTCTCCAGCAGCTTCTCCTGCATGGACTGCGTCAGTTGCTCGATCCCTTTCACCACCAGAGTGCCTTCTTCGGTGAGCTCGATGTATCCCGCGCTTGCCGTCCGATGCCCGGGTGCGTTGCCGTCTTCGACGCCGAAGAACAACTTCATTTGCTCTTCCGTGGGATCGATGGGGGACGGTTGCTCCGATCCCAAGTCTTCGTCCGGGAACGTGTGCAGCAGATCCACGTATAGGAGAATCCCCTTGTGGTGGTTGCTCTTCTCGTAAACGGCATGAGCGAGGAATTCCTTGCCCACGCCGGATTCTCCCGTAATCAGGACCGGACGTTGCGAGTGTGCGAGTTCATCCAACCGCTTGCCTGCGCGGCGCCGCACCGTTTCACTGACGAAATAATCGGGAAAGAGATGGTCTTGACGGCTGATGAGGTCTTGAAGGGCCCGCCTCCTGCATGTCTTGTGGTACACGCTGTGATCGAGCCTCATCACTTTTCTGGACAGCTTCCGCAGGACGCTTACCGCGGTGTCGGGGTTTTCGCGGAGCATTTCGTCGAATGCCGGGGCGGGTATGTCGAGAACCCGGCACGGGTCGAGCGCGGTCACCCGGGTGTTGAACGGCGCGGGGCGTTCGGTGAGGTAGCTGATCTCACCGATGATGTCGCCGGCGGAAAGCGTCTCCACCGGAATGTCCGGAGCCCCTTCTTCGCTCAGTATGACCGATGCCCTCCCCGAGACCAGGAAGCGCACCCGATGTCCCGGATCTCCGGGAGAGATGATGGTATCTCCTGCCCGATACTCGCGAGTCCGGCCGATTTCCCGCAACTTCCGGCGTACGTCTTCGCTGAAATCCTCGAAAGGATCTTCTTTATCGAACTGATTCGCCTTTTCTGTTGCAGGGGGCAACATGAATCCGCTCTTTTCGCACTTGATCGTCTGTGCAGAATACGCCGGAGCGCCCTCCGACGCAATCAAGGAGCAGCACCATAGTACACTGTACCAAGAATGACTTAGTGCTCCACGGCACAAATACGGTCGCACATTCAGTGAACACGCGGTAGCGTCCCTGCCGGGCGAGAGTTAGTACGTTGTTTCCACTAAAGAATAACCCGCGGAACGCGGGGAGGCCGGCGCACAAGCTGAGCCACGGAAGATGACGGGCAGGGACGCCCGTCCCACGGTGTACGACCGGCTTGGTCTCTGTTCTTCGTAGCCCGGTCCCGCGTTCCGCGCGGGATGCCCGGATCTTATTCTTGCCGGCACCCGAGACGGCTGCGAGACGAAAACGTGCGACCGTATTTAGGAAACGGCGCACTAAGCATGCCGCACACCGCGGCCTGTCCCTACACGTCGCCATTACATACGAGGCAGTCGACCACCGCCTCTCCGCCGAGCCTCCGGCACTCCGACTCCGTCAGCCTTCGGCACTGCGGCTTCTTTTTCACTCAGGTGCAGGGACGGATACAGCAATCGACCTTGCCGTCCATCCAGTCGCTTTGGGGCGAAACCGTAACAGGGCTCATTACCGTCCATAGCAGCAGTCCCAGAACAAAACCAACCAGTTTCATCATGTGCTCCGCAAAATGGTTCACGTTTCAAGATGCCGGACCTTGAATTCGGCAGCCGGTTACGGAATTCACCGGGGATCACTGGGCCGAACCGTCAGGCCGGGAAAGGTCACCGGCGAAGATAGCACATGTTCATGGCATGTGCGAACGCTATGTCTCCCGGGATCCTTGCTAACGTTAAATTAACTTGACACTCCTGTTTAACACGGTTAGCGTAAAATTGGAAGATTATACGAATCTTCATTGGTGAAAGAAAAGGAGAGAAAACATGGCGATCTGGGATTTTAGACCAAAGGGTGACATTTGGACCGGTGTCGCTATCGGCGTGGGCCTGTTGGCCGCCCCCGTTGTCCTGCCGATGGTGGCTGCAGCCATCAGACCGGTTGCGAAAGCCGTTTTGAAGAGCGGGTATCTGCTCTATGAAAAGGGACGGGAGATGGCCGAGGAGTTCTCTGAAATGACTGAGGACTTGATGGCGGAAGTCAAATCCGAAGTTCAGGCGGAACTGGCCGAGGGTGACCCGGAAACGGGCGCCACGAATTAGAAACGAGAGGCGCTTGTCGGATGATTCCGAAAGCTTATGTTGTCCATCGGGCGCGACGCCGAATGCGGGTGAGGGTTCCATCGAGAAAGGGTGACGAATCCTATTTTTCCGCCGTTCAGGAGGTTCTCGCAACGCTCCCCGACGTCGAGAACGTTTGCGTTAATCACCGTACGGGGAGCGCGTTGATAATCACCGGTTCGGATGTCGCCGCAATAGCCGACGCTGCGATGCGGCACGGTCTGTTCTCTCTTGAGCCCGGGCATCGTGAAAGGACCACCCTGATCGACACGGTTTCAAACGGCGTCAAGGCCGGCAACGACCGATTGTTGAGGTTCACCGGAGGTGAACTCGACATAGCGAGCATGGTGTTCCTGTTCATGCTGGTTTCAGGCGTGTATCAGATAATGCGGGGCAATGTGACCGTGCCCGCATGGTACGCGGCATTTTATTACGCGCACCACTTTTTCTCCAAGATCCATACGGATGGAGAGGATAGACAAGGAGATGGGGAACCGGCCCCGGAAGGGGGCGAGTATTGATGACGCGAGGCTCGCGCCGTGTTCGTGAGTAAGCCCGAACAGGCGATAAAGAGCCGCTTGAGCGGCAATGTTACGAAAATACTGTCGGCTGAGTCCGCAATCTCGCCGAGGCGGTTGGAACCGCAACCCAACGGCGAGTGAAGGCAGCCCTGGAGACCGCTTACGCATCTTTCCCTGTTTCGATTTCATCCGCCATGAACCTCAAAACCCGGTTTCCGGGCCGGGGGCCTCATGTACGCCGTCCACGCCGTGCTCGGCACCGTACGGTCCTTGAACGGAATTCACACTCGATACCTGATCCTAACGATTATCTAACATAACTGTCTATAATCGATGGGAAGATGATCTCCCACCGCGGGATGCCGGCGGTGCACGCGTTGGACGTAAGCGTCCTTGAAGCGGACGGAAAGACCTTACGTGCATGAAAAGGGCTGATCGAATTGGTAAGAGAAATACATAATGCCGTAAAGGGCAGAATCAGATACAAGGTGCAGGGCCTCTATCGTTCGGAAACGCTCAAGAGAGATCTTGAATCAAGACTCCTGAATGAAGAGGACATAACACATGCTTCTGCCGGGCTTCTGACGGGGAACATTCTGGTCGTTTTCGATCCGCAGTGCAATCCCCGTAAGATAGCCTCGATCATCGAGTCGGTTGCCGTGGCCTGCTTCCAACGAAGGGGCAAACCCGTCCCCGACGCGGCATCCCGCACTCGGGACCAACGTATGGACGACAAGCGGGATTGGAGTAAGGGGGAAAAAACGGGCTCGGTTCGCCTCCGCACTCCGGTTGTTGCCGCGTCAAGAGAACAGAGGACCGAGATCTGGCACCTCATGGAGGCCGGCACCGTCCTGGACATGATGAACTCGTCCCCAAAGACGGGTTTGACGAAGGAGACGGCGGCTGAGAGCCTCAAGAACTACGGTTTGAACGTGGTACCGGAGCGTGGAGCCCGGTCCAAACTCGGGATGTTTATAGATCAGTTCCTCTCGGTTCCCGTATACCTACTGGCAGGCGCTGCGGGGTTGTCCTTATTGACGGGGGGCGTCATCGACGCTGCGGTCATCATGTCCGTGGTCGGGCTGAACGCGGTCATCGGTTATCTTACGGAGAGTGCGGCGGAAAAGACGATCAGTTCTCTCAAACAGCTTGTCCGCCCCTCCGCCCAACTGATCCGGGATGGAGAAATGGTGGAATTGCCGTCGGAGGAAGTCTTAGTCGGCGACATACTTGCCCTCAGACCGGGAGTTTATGTGACTGCCGATGCAAGGCTGGTGGAAGCTGTTCACCTGAGCCTAGACGAATCGGTTCTTACCGGCGAGAGCATGCCGGTCACCAAGACTGCCGACACACTTTACGGAAAAGACATTCCTCTGGCGGACCGCGTGAACATGGTTTATTCGGGAACGCTTGTTACCGGAGGCCAAGGATTTGCCGTTGTGGTCGCCATCGGATCTTATTCCGAAATTGGGAGGGTCCAGGCGCTGGTGGCCGGGGCCGAGGCCCCGGAGACTCCCGTGGAGAAGCAGCTGGGCACCATAGGCAACCAGCTGGTGGCCATGTCCGCAGGCGTGTGCGCGCTGATCTTCTTCATTGGCCTGCTGAGGGGGAACGGCTTCATCGAGATGCTCAAGACCGCTGTATCCTTGGCCGTTGCCGCGGTTCCCGAAGGTTTGCCGGCCGTTGCCACAACCACCCTCGCGTTGGGCGTCAGGAACATGCGCAGGCACAGGGTGCTGATCCGCAAGCTGGAAGCGGTGACAACGCTCGGATCCGTGGAGACCATCTGTTTCGACAAGACCGGCACGATTACCCTCAACAGGATGTCCGTCCTGAAAGTGCATGCCGGCATGCGGCTCCTGGACGTCCGTGATGGAAGCTTCACCATGGGGGATACGCACTTCAACCCGTACACCACCGCGGACGAATTGCTTCGTTTGATTCATGTGTGCACGTTGTGCAACGAATCCGAAGTATCGTTCGACAACAGTCGGTGCGTCGTCAACGGGTCTGCGACCGAGAACGCGCTCATCCATATGGCCGTGAGCTGCGGTGTCGATGTGCAGGACCTCCGTGGGAAGTACCGGTTATTGAAGACGAATTACCGTACCGAAACCTGCCGCTTCATGAGCACCCTTCATTCGCAGAATGGCGACGGACAACTGCTCGCGGTCAAGGGAGGCCCGGTCGATGTCCTGAATATGTGCAGCGATCACGTCGTAAACGGAGAGAAGGTTACCCTGAGCGATGACGAGCGGGAGTTGATCGAGTTTGAAAACGACCGTATGGCCGGTGACGCGCTGCGGGTCTTGGGGGTCGCGTATGCCCCTGATGATCCGGGCGATCTGTCCTCAAACGGCAACGGACTGACGTGGCTCGGCCTCGTTGGAATGGCCGATCCGATACGGGACCGCGTCAAGGAAGCGATCGGCGTTTTCCAGAAGGCGGGGCTGAATACCATCATGATTACGGGGGACCAGAGCGCGACCGCGTACGCGGTGGGGAGGGCGCTCAACCTGAGCAACGGCCGCCCCATCGAGATCCTGGATTCCTCTCACGTTGCCGACGCGGACCCGGCCATGATGAAAAGCCTGTGCAGGAACGTGCACGTATTCTCCAGGGTCAGCCCATCCCACAAGCTGCAGATCGTGCAGGCGTTGCAGAGCACCGGTAAGGTCGTTGCCATGACGGGGGACGGGATCAACGACGGGCCGGCACTCAAGGCTGCGGACATCGGAATCGCCATGGGCCGCAGCGGCACTGAAGTTGCCCGTGAAGTGGCCGACGTGGTGCTGGAGCAGGACGATCTGGAGACCTTGATCGTTGCCCTGAGCGACGGCCGAACCATCTATAACAACATCAGGAAGACACTCCATTACTTATTGGCTACGAATTTCAGCGAAATCCTGGTCATGTTTTCCGCCGGCGCGCTGGGCCTGGGACACCCCCTCAATGCCATGCAACTGCTTTGGATCAACCTGGTTACGGATGTCTTTCCCGGATTGGCCTTAGCTTTGGAGCCGCCGGAGCCCGATGTGCTCAGCTGGCCGCCGAGGCCTTCCGACGAGCCCATCGTCAAGGTAGAGGACTACAAGCGCATAACGTTCGAGGCTTCGGCGATAACCTGCGCGTCGCTGGCCTCCTATGGATACGGACTGCTCAAATATGGCGCCGGAGCTTCCGCGGGCACGCTTGCATTCCAGACCCTCACCACATCTCAAATCCTGCACGCGCTGACGTGCAGGTCGGAAACACGCTCCATATTCGATAAGGACCAACCTCCTCCGAACAAGTATCTGACCATGGCAGTGGTTCTCTCTCTGGGGTTCCAATTGCTCTCCCAACTGGTCCCCGGATTACGCAACCTGCTCGGTGCGACCCCCATCACCCTTGCCGACGGTGCGGTGATCGGAGTTACTTCGGTGCTTCCGATGCTTATCACCGAGGCGGCCAAGATGACTGCAAGGGAACGGGTCTCCGAGCCTCCGGCGGAGGATTTGCCCGGGGATGTTGTTCATGGTATCCAATGAACGGTGCCTTGGAATCCGCGAGTATCCTCCATTTCCGCAGCCACTTTAAATTCTGCGTCTCATGCATCATGAGCGTCAGGGGGGGATGAACACCCGTGGGGCATTCGGGCAATAGGCATAGCAGCCCACGGCAGTGGGGAAACCTTCACGAAAACCTTCGACTGGGAGTTGCCAAATGAAACGGAATTTTATTCATACTTCGGAATCGGTAACCGAAGGGCATCCGGACAAGCTGTGCGATCAGATCAGCGACGCGGTGGTGGACCGTTTTTTGGAACGCGATTACACTTCCCGGGTGATTGCCGAATGCGCGGTCTCCTTGTCGGTGGTGTTCATCGCCGCGAGGTTTTCCTCCCGTATCAAGGTGGATTTTCCCAATGTTGCCAGGAAGGTGCTCCGGCGGATCGGATATGTGGACCACGAGTTCAATTTCAGGACGTGCAGCATCCTGACCAGCCTCAAGGAGATCTCGCCGGATCAGGAATTTGACTTCGATGAAACGAGGATCTCCGACGAGGACATCGACCGCATGCCGGCCACCGACCAGGTTACGATTTTCGGCTTTGCCTGCAACCAGTCGCCCACACTCATGCCGTTACCGATATGGCTCGCTCACAAATTGGCAAAACGGCTTTCCGTTGTGAGACTGGAGAATGTGTTGCCGTATCTGTCTCCCGACGGCACGACTCAGGTGGGAGTCGAATACAAGGACCAGGTTCCTCACCGGATAC
Source organism: Pseudomonadota bacterium (assembly GCA_043806215.1). Taxonomy (GTDB): domain Bacteria; phylum Desulfobacterota; class Desulfomonilia; order Desulfomonilales; family Desulfomonilaceae; genus JAVHLK01. Next base: position 8,975 of record JAZDHD010000053.1, read on the forward strand.
ACAGCATAACCATCAATTCCAGCCAAAAGGACCGCTCGTACCCGGATCTGAAAGTACTGCGGGACGACATAAGAGAAGTTGTGGTGAATGTGGCATTCGAGGACGAAGAGATCGCGCCCGACGCGGACACGCAGATCTTCATCAATCCGTACGGCGCCCTCAAACTGGGCGGGCCTTCGGTCCATTCGGGTCTCACCGGAAGAAAAAACGCGATTGACACGTACGGCGGATATTCCAGAAACAGCGGTTCGGCCCTCAGCGGGAAGGATCCGTTGCGTATCGACCGGGTAGCCGCGTATGCGGCGCGGTACGCCGCCAAAAACGTCGTGGCGGCAGGCTTGGCCGATGAATGTGAAGTGCAACTGAGCTATGCCATCGGCCTTCCGCAGCCGGTGAGCTTCCAGGTGAAGACACGGGGTTCCGGTACGATGTCGGATTACGAGATAGCCGATCTGGTAAGCCGCCATTTTGATTTCCGGCTCGGCGCGATCATTCGGCAATTCAATCTCAGAAAGCTCCCCATGGAGCATAAACGCGGGTTCTATCGCCTGCTCGCAGCGTACGGCCACTTCGGCCGAACGGACATGGATCTTCCCTGGGAAGCCGTGGACAAGGCGGAAATGTTGAGGTCATCGAGCTGATGGTCGGTTTCCGGGCCATGCCCGGTATTGGTAGGCGACCGGCGGTCGCCCAGGGCGAATACCATTCGCCCCTACGGCGAGACGGATATCGCTCACTACCCCGTTGATGAAACAGGCTCTTCATCGAATCGCAGATCGGTATTCTTGGCGCGACCTCTGCGCCCGTCAGCCCCATGCCACCAGGTTCATGGACAACGGATTCATGAGGTACGGGTGGAAAGGCAAAACCCTGATGCGGTACCCGTACACGCCGGTCTCCTGACAACGTACCGTGCCCTTGAAGTGCCAAACCCCGTCCAAAGCATTCCCGTTGCCGACCATGGGCGTGGTGTTTCTGTCCACCATCTTGTCGGAATCCTGGCCGACTTGTCCGTGACACAAGTCCACGACGACCTCGCGGTCGGACAGCCCGCCCAGTTGAACAGCGGCCATCACCTCAAGCTCGTCCCCAAGAGCCACGCGGTCACCTTTGGGGAGAGAAACCTCCAGGATTTTCACTTCCTTCCACTGTGAACGGACCTTCTGCTTCCAATCCCGCAAGTCCTTTGCACGGGCCAGCCGGTTTTCCCCGAGGATTTGATGTGCCAGTCCCGCGGTCAGGTAGTAGTCGTCCAGATATTCTTCCACCATCCTGTGCGAGTTGAAATGGACACATACGGAGGCCATGCTGTTCTTCATCATTTCGATCCAGCGGTGTGGCAGTCCGTCGGGCCCCCGGTCGAAGAAAAGCGGAACGACCTTGTTTTCCAGAATCTCGAATGTCTCTTCCGACTCGACTCTGTCCTGGTACTCGTGATCAACGTAATCGCGGCCTTCGCCTATTGCCCATCCGTTGGTCCCGTCATACGCTTCCGGCCACCAGCCGTCAAGAACACTTAGATTGAGGGCGCCATTGGCAGCGGCTTTCATACCCGAGGTTCCGCAGGCTTCCATGGGGCGTCGCGGGGTGTTGAGCCAAACGTCGACGCCTTGTACGAGGTAGCGGGCCACGTTGATATCGTAATCCTCCAGGAAAATCAGCTTCCTCTGGAAGCCCTCCACACGGGACTGATGCACCACCATCTTGATGAGTTCTTTCCCTTGTTGATCCCTGGGATGGGCCTTTCCGGCAAAGATGAACTGAACCGGCCGGCGCTTATCCGACACGAGGCGGAGAAGCCTCTCCGGGTCTCTGAACAGGAGATCGGCCCGCTTGTACGGAGCGAATCTCCTGGCGAAGCCGATCGTCAAGGCTTCCGGGTTCAGGTACTCCCTGAAACGCATGGCATCGAAGTTCAGCTCGCCGCCGGCAGCCGCCTGTTTGTAAAGACGCCGACGGCAAAAAGCGATCAGACGCTCACGGCGGGTTTCGTGGACGGTCCAGAGTTGATCGTGCGGGATATTGTGAATGCGTGACCAGGTTCTCTTGTTATCCGGGTCCTCGATCCATCCGTCCCCCAGGTAACGGGCGAACAGGTCCCCCATCTCCTTGGAGACATACGACGGAATGTGGACCCCATTGGTCACATACCCGATGGGTATGTCGTCCTCCTCCACATCGTGCCAAATGTTCCTCCACATCTTCTTGGATTCTCTACTGTGGAGCTCGCTCACCGCATTCACGCCTCTGGAAAGCCGCAAAGCCAATACCGCCATTGAAAGGGGCGACGCGTCGTCATCCGGATTCTCCCGTCCGAGCGCAAGCAGGTCTTTGACGCTCAGACCAAGCGATTCCATGTATACTTTGAAATACTTGTGCACCAGATCCGGGGAAAAGAGGTCGATCCCCGCCGGCACCGGGGTGTGGGTCGTGAAGACGGTGGACGCGGCAACCGACTCCATTGCCACGTCAAAGGACGCACGGTAGGTGGTCATGTTTTGCCGCACGCGCTCAAGCGCGGCGAAGGCTGCATGTCCCTCGTTCAGATGATAGACAAACGGCCACAGCCCTAGAAAATGTATTGCACGTGCTCCCCCGATCCCCAGGATGAACTCCTGCTTGATCCGCATCTCGCTGTCGCCGCCATAGAGTTCGGCCGTGATCATCCTGTCTTCGGGGGAATTGGACCGATGGTTCGTGTCAAGAAGGTAAAGCGGTATCCTCCCCACCTGTATCTTCCAGATCAGGATCTTCACGCTGCGGTCGCCAAGCACAAGATCGAGCTCGGCTTGTTTCCCCGTACCGTCGAGAACCGGTGAAACCGGCAGGTTGTAGAAATCGTTTTCCGGATATGATTCCTGCTGCCATCCGTCGATATTCAAATACTGGGTGAAGTAGCCCTTCTGATAGAGCAGGCCTATTCCAATAAGGGGGAGTGAAAGGTTCGACGCGCTTTTCAAATGGTCTCCGGAGAGTATGCCGAGTCCGCCCGAATAGATTGGGAGACCCTCACAGAGCCCATATTCCATGCTGAAGTACGCGATGCGGTAGTCAATGGGTCTTTCCAGCTTGAAGCTGTACTCCCGGGCCTCCTTCACATACTGGTCGAAGCCTCTTTCCACCTCATTGATCCGGTCCATGAGCACCACGTCTTCGACAATCTCCCTTTTCCGTTGTTCGGAGAGATTTGCCAGGAGCAAGATCGGATTGTGGCCCGTTTCTTCCCACAAATCCTGGTCAAGGGCCTGAAAGAGGCGGGTCACATCGGGGTTCCACGTGAACCATAAATTCATGCCGATGGTCTTGAGAATCTCCAATTCTTCGGGGAGATCCGGACGAACCAGCAAATGACGCAGTCTCATGAAAACCTCCGCGGCCGGGAGCCGAAACGAAGTCTA
>JAZDHD010000054.1:0-4503 GCA_043806215.1 Pseudomonadota bacterium
ATGGCTTTCTTTCCGTTCGGCGGCGCGGGTGAGTCCTTGTTCGGAGATTTGAAAGGGCACGGTCGAGAGGTCTTTCAGTTCTTCACCGATACCAAGGTGGTTATCTCTCGATGGCTCTAGGAATGGCTTGACCACGGAGGGCTCCTAGTTTAAACCGGGAGCGCCGACACATTGTCTACCGGAAGGGTGAACCGGCATGCCGCTGAAGAATTTTGGAAGCATCCTGAACTTTGCTGCCGAACTCGAGGCAGCGGATCACGAATTCTACAAGACCGCGGGCGCCGTCATCTCGGATACCCGGCTCAGAGCAATTCTTGAGGAGTTGGCCGCGGAAAAGAAGAAAAACGAAAAACTCATGCGGCGCACCTGTAGGGAAAGCGTGTGCGAGATGATTCTGGAGCCCATAGTCGACTTCACGAGAGATCCTTTCCTCAGCGGTCGAGGAGGAACGGAAGCCATGAGCTGGGAGCAATTGCTGGAACGTGCCGTGCAGCTTGAAAGCAAGGCTGTGGCCTTCTATATGGAGGCTGCGGAGAAGATTAGAGCCCTGCCGGAAGTATCCCGGGCCCTGGCACGAACAGGGACTCGCCGTGCTGCGGACAAGAAGCGGCTGGAAGATCTCGGTGGGAAAGGGGGACGCCCTCAAAAAAAATAGATTGCCGCGAAACCGGAATAGCCGTAGAAGCGTATCCATGCTTAAGGGCGTCCCCCCACTCCCGTCCCGCTTTTCAAGCTATTCGGTCCTGAGTTGGGGCTGATTGCCATGGCAGCTTCAATGCCGGTCCCCACAGTCGTAGGTTTGGTCATGTCTCGGGAACTCGTCGGGACTAGGCTCCGACTCTCCTTCGCCTTTGCTCTCCAAAGAAAATAAGTAGTCAATATAGCGGTCAGGATCGTTACCGAATCTCTCGGAGATGGAGTATCGAACCTTGCGTGTTTCCTGTACGATCTTAGAGTCTTCGATCACGTCAGTCTCCTATGAACTGATTCGGGGTGACGAGATAAGGAACGTACAACCCCATAGAGATATTGCACATTCTAATTTGCCGAAACCTGTTGGGATTGGCAATGTGTTTGCAATTCCAGGTAAGGAGATAATCGCACTTGTGATAGGAGGCCAGGGCAAGATGCAGTGCATCGCCCACCGGATTCGCAGGCATGACCCGCTCCTGAATGTAGGTCCGCACAATCCGCCGGATTTCTTCTTCAATGGGCACCCGTGCAATATTGCGGACGAGTTCCAGGGCTCCCTCAGAGTGTGAGAATTCTTGATGAGATAGCTCATCAAGTACGGCCCTGCTGATGACCGTTTCATACCGGCCGCGCATCTCATCCCACCAGAGACGCGTCCAGTAATTCTGTGCCGATGAAACTGGATCGGTCCTCTCATCGAAGTATGCTCCGATGACCGAAGTCTCTACATACACTCTCTGTCGCATGCGATCGGCTTGTATGCCTGACCTCCCGATATGTAGTCGGGCACGCCGTCTGCCGAGAAATACGTGAAATCCGCGCCCCACATAAATTATATCACATCACAGGCGCAGGAGGGTGCCAATCTCACAAAATCGAAAATCGGGGTCGGATATGGAATACGGGGGACATAATACCGCTTGCGCAGTGATCGCTTTGGTGGTCTCCGCAGCATATGACACGGTACGGATAGGCAGCCGGCACGATGTGAGGTAGGCTGGCCATAGAACCATGCCGGGAGAGAACGGCCGCTTTCCAAGAAATAGGCATTATGTCCCCACAATTCCGTATCGGCAAGAAATCAGTATTGTGTCCGACGATTGCCCGGACCGGTCGCGCAGCCGGGGATGCAGTGTTTGTGGCAAGGGTTGAGAAGATCACCGGTCGGGACCTGAGCAAAGGAAAACCCGGAAGACCTCGCAAGCGTCCATCTTAGAAAAAACAGGTGTATGTCCCCAGATATCGCCAGATATCGCTGTGGCTGGCGATTCAAACGTGTCCGAGAACGGAAATGGACGAGAAGGGAGTTCAAAGGCGATTTGAGCGATTTTGGAGATTATCGCATGCTGCCGTACCGGAGTTTGCGGACTTCTCAGCAAGGATGTGTTCCCCGTCAGAGCCGCAGATGACCCGCCATATCTGCCTTCAACTGCTGCGCCACTCGCCAAACATCTGCATCCGTATCTCTTGCCACAGATTCCTCGATGTCGATCACTTCCAGGGTCATCAACTCCCAATCGAGATTCTCGTTTTCACAACGGATGGTAATGTCCAAGCCCATGTCCCGCAGGGTGATGCTGTCCCATCGTATGAGCAAAGTCCCGCCCTCATCGACTTCTTCGATCCTCCCTTGCCATCCGCCAATTTCGATGCCCAGATCAGGATCAACGACTCCTGATTTCACAACGACTGAGTTTCCAACGTGCAGTTCCACTATCGTTCTCTCCTCGCGCCCCCCACAGGGGTTCCCACCGCGAAGCGGAAGCTTCTTCGTCAAACACCACGTCTCAGCCCAGAGCAATCCCCACAACCGAGTTCCTGAGAAAAGGCTGCTCGGGTGACAAGATTGGGTAGCAAATCCTTATTGCTCGTGCTACAACAAGCTGGCGTCGAGGGGGACTTCAGAGAAGTTCCTCGAATTCCTCCCGGGTCAGGTCACAGTCGTTGAGTATTTTGCTCAACAAGCCCGGCCCCACCGTTTCACCGGAGTGCACGGGCACAACGGTCACTCGTCCGTCAGCGTGTCTCAAGAAATGGTGGCTACCCTTAATCCTCGTGACCTCGAACCCAGCCTTGGCCACAAGGCACCGACCACGGTCTTGCCGTCGATACGGGGGAGCTTACTCATAACTGCACTGTTATGCGCTGGACCCCGACAAACTCGCTGGATGAGATCGGGCGTTCTTGCTCTTCAAGGCATAGGTCGATTGCCTCTCGGACTCGTTCCATCAATGTGTCCAGGGACCGAGCTTGCGTGTGGCAGCCCCGAAGTTCCGGAACGGTGGCGACGTAGTACCCATCTTCGTCGCGTTCGACAATTACGTTGAAACCGATTTCCATAGGCTTGCCTCCAGTCATCTCCGTGACGCTATGCCCAAAGCCATTCTATCACAGACTGCTGAGAAGTGGAGGATTCTTGTTTTTCTGGACTCCTACGCTTATGGTCAATGCTGAGGTCCAATGCCGTAATCCGCGCACGTCTCTTGTTAACATGGTGTTAACATTTTCAGGGACCGTGAGGGACCGATAAGGATTCACAAGGATCAACAGGGCTCGAAATGTCTGGGTTTTTTCTCTAAGCTCTCATTTTTTCTAGGCCGGTACTGGCCTTTCACGCCGCCGACAGGGGTTCAGATCCCCTTGGGGACCCCAAAATAGGACGCTGAAAAGGCGGGGAAGCTGCGGATATCTGGAGACATACACTAGCCGTCTGACATGGTCAACTTCTGAACGAATGAGTCAAATTTTTTTAGGCAGCCATTTTGCGGTGTACTGCCTGGCTAATAAGATTGTCGAGCTGTTCGTCTTCTCGCTGGAGAGCAGCGAGAAGACCGGGCGGTAGTGCCGCTGGGGATTGAGTGAACGCGGTGACTGCGGGACGGAAAACCCTCGCTTCGAGTCGGGAGAAGAGTCGAGCAACCTTCCAGCCGTACGGCGTAAGAAAGTACCGGTTGCTTCCCGATGGTCTTGCAATCAGGCCCTTGAGCCGTAACCGCTTCAGGTCGTAGGTCATCCGTGCGGCAGTGTAGGTGCAGGTGTCTGTTTCGAGCAGGTCGGCTACATGGGAACGCAAATCGCGGTTTCGAAAGCCATTCACAAAGTTCGTAAACAAGGTGAGGGCCAGGAACAGAGCCATGACTCGGGGATCTCCGAATTTCAGACCCGGCGCTCGTTGGTCGTCTTGTGTGACGGTGGGTTGAACAACCTTTTGGATGCTTTCGTCCGACATTCCACAGTTGTAGCCGACACGTTGGACGTCCAGGAGACGTCGGTTGATGTTGCGACCCAACTGCTGCAGGTAAGGTAGGTTCCTAAGACCTTTGTTAACGCCGAAGTCTTTGGGATCGTTGAAGGTCCCTTCTGTGCGTAGGGCACGGCCCTCTTTGAAATACTGCTTGAGGTGGAACTTCTTGTATTCCACGTGGAGGCTGGGATGAACTCCCTCGTAAATGACTCGGGTCCGAAATCGCCCAGGCGTTTTCTTGGTGGTCTTGCGGTCAAAGACCAATGCGATGCGATCCGGACGCCCGAGATCCAGGTTGTCCCGAATCACCTCCTCGAAGAACTGCCTGCCTCGAAGCGGGCGATCAAAGACCTGAGTCAGGCTGACTTCCACTTGCCACATGGACAATTCCCAGTCGTATCCCGATACCCGATCCTCGGCAGTCAACGGCAAGGGAATCCGTCTGAGCCATTTTCGAAAGAACGGATCAATCTGTTCCGGGCCGAGAGAATCACAGATCTCCTGCAACTTTTTCGGATCGTCGCAGCTCCGAAAGCCATTATCCAACGTTTCAAACTTGATGCCGG
>JAZDHD010000055.1:0-14300 GCA_043806215.1 Pseudomonadota bacterium
ATGGATAGTGCCGGAAGGATCGAAGTGAACGAGTCACGGATATCGTCCAAGAATCAATTGGGGTAGCCGGAGTACCCCGGCGAGATGAGAGAAAATGAAAAGAGAACAAGCTGGAGACAAGATGTCCGAGAGTTTCCGAGACAGGAATTTTGGAGACGTAATGGTTGTTGGTGGAGGCATCAGCGGCATTCAAGCCTCTCTTGATCTTGCCACGGCAGGGTATAAGGTCCTTCTCGTAGAGAAGTCGCCGACCATAGGCGGCAAGATGGCCCAGCTCGATAAGACCTTTCCCACCAATGATTGCTCCATGTGTATTGAATCTCCGAAGTTTCTTGAATGTAAGAGACATCCCAATATAGAGATCCTCACCATGACCGAAGTCGACGGTGTGAACGGCCGGGCGGGGGACTTCAACGTAACTCTGATCAAGAGGCCCAGATATATCATAGAGGAAAAATGCACAGGGTGTACGACCTGCGTGGAGTACTGTCCGGTCTTGGTTCCCGACCCGTTCAATCAAAACATATCCACGAACAAGGCGGTCCACATATACTTCGCTCAAGCCGTGCCTCTGGTCGCCTATATCGACGAAAACTGCCTTTATCTCGATGGGAAGAAATGCACCATTTGTGAAGGAGTCTGTCAGAGCCGTGCCATAGACCTGAATCAAACGCCTGAAATCATGCAGGTGAACGTCGGGGCAATCGTGCTGGCGCCCGGTTACGAGGTGTTCGATCCAAAGGCGACGGGCGACTATGGCTTCGGGAAGTATGAGAACGTGGTTACCAGCCTTGATTACGAGCGTCTGCTGTGCGCAACGGGACCCTACGAAGGCGAGATCCTGCGCGGTTCGGACAAGAAGCATCCCCATAAAATAGCCTGGATTCAATGCGTCGGTTCCAGGCGCGTGACTCCGGGAAACAACAGCTACTGTTCGGCGGTATGCTGCACGTACACGCAAAAGCAGGTGATTCTGACAAAGGATCACGACGCGGATGCGGAGTGCACCATATTCCACAACGACATTCGATCCTACAGCAAAGGTTTCGAGCGGTTTTATCAGAGAGCGGCCAGTTCCCCGGGGATACGTTTCATTCGAAGTTACGTATCGATCGGAAGAGAGGATCCGGTAACCAAGAATGTTTCTCTGCGGTACTCCACCACGGATGGTTCCGTTAATGAAGAAGAATTCGACATGGTGGTGTTGTCGGTAGGATTGAAGCCGCCCAAGGATTTCCTGGCCTTGGCGGAAAAATTCGGCATCGATCTCAATTTCCACGGATTCTGTCGGACCAACCCCGTGAATCCCATTGAGACGTCTCGAAGCGGGATCTTTGTGGCCGGGGCCTTCCAGGGACCCATAGACATCCCTGAGTCGGTCTTCGGTGCCGGCGGAGCCGGTGCACAGTGTTCCGAGCTTCTCTCGTACCGGCGGGGCAAGCTGTCCAAGAAGAGGGTTTATCCACCTGAAAGGGATGTGTCAAACGAGGACCTAAGGGTTGGAGTTTTCGTTTGCCACTGCGGCGCGAATATCGGAAGGATCGTTAATGTTCCGGAAACGGTGGAATATGCCTTGACCTTGCCCAATGTGGTTCACGCTCAGGAACAGCTCTTTTCATGTGCCACCAATTCAGCCAAGCAAATAACCGACACGATAAAGGAGAAGGGGCTGAACCGGGTCGTTGTGGCCGCCTGCACCCCCAGGACCCATGAGCCGGTCTTCCGGGACACCCTTCGAGAAGGGGGAATCAATCAGTATTTCTATGAGATGGCGAATATCCGGGAGCACTGCTCCTGGGTCCACTCCAAAGAAAAGGAAGAAGCCACCCGGAAGGCAAAGGATTTGATACGGATGTCCGTTGCACGGACAGCCCTCTTGGAGCCGCTGCTGGAATTTGACCTGCCGGTGGACAAGGCCGTGTTGGTTGTGGGAGGGGGTGTGGCCGGGATGACCGCCGCCCTGAGCCTTGCCAACCAGAGATTTGAGGTCTACCTGGTGGAGAAGGAAAGCGATCTAGGCGGCATGGCACGAAAGATTCATTACACGCTTGAAGGGGTGGACGTTCAGGCTTATTTGCAGGATCTTACCCGAAAGATCTATCGGAACCCGTTAGTCCATGTGATTACGGATGCTCTCATCACGGATGTTGTGGGTTATGTGGGAAATTTCACTACAACGGTGGCCGCTGAAGGACGGATCAGGCGGATCAAACACGGTGCCGCGGTGCTGGCCTCGGGGGCGGATGAATACAAGCCCGTGGAATACCTCTACGGCGAAGATGAAAGGGTCTTGACCCAGATTGAGCTGGAACGGCGGATCGTCGACAAGGATGAGGGGCTGACCGGTTCGCGGAGCCTCGTAATGATCCAGTGTGTAGGGTGTAGAAATGACGAGCGAAACTACTGTGCCCGGGTATGTTGCAGTCATGCCGTGAAAAACGCCTTGAAGTTGAAGGAGATCAATCCCGAGATGGACGTCTCCATCCTCTTTCGGGACATGAGAACCTATGGGTTCAGTGAGGACTATTACCGGGAAGCTTCCGAAAAGGACGTCAAGTTCATACGTTTTGACCCCGAGGACCCGCCTCAAGTGGATCCCGGAGAGTCCGAGGAAGGCCGGTCCGTGCTCAAGGTTACCGTGACCGATTTCGTTTTGGGAAAGAAACTTCAATTGGATGCCGATCACCTGGCTTTGTCGACCGCGGTTATTCCCTCCGGGGACATTCAGGAACTGTCCCGGTTATTCAAGGTTGCTCTGAGTCCGGAGGGCTTCTTTCAGGAAGCCCATGTGAAACTGAGACCGGTTGACTTTGCCGCGGAAGGCGTTTTCCTCTGTGGAACGGCACATTATCCCAAGCATATTTCCGAATCGATCAATCAGGCATACGGTGCGGCAGGCCGGGCAGCGGTTCTCCTGTCACAGGATTCCGTCACCGCGTCCGGTTCCGTTTGCCGGGTGGATGAGGACCGATGCATTTCCTGCGGAGCATGTATCACCGCCTGCACCTACGGCGCCATCGAGTTTCATGATACTCCGGCCGGCAACAAAGCCCGGGTCATTCCCGTGCTCTGTAAGGGGGACGGCCTGTGTAACGCCAAGTGTCCCACGGGGGCAATCGCCCTGAAGCATTACACGGATGAACAACTCTTTCGCCAGATTGACGCGGAGGTTCCGGACCTCTTGAGACTCCGCGGACAAACGAATCCGTGAGCCGTACCAACCAGCGCTTCCGAAAGGCCGGGGCCGTCGTCCCGGCGAACCGTAACAACCGGCGATTAGCGAGGAGTGAGAAAAGAATGGCTGCAGGGCTTGAATTCAAACCGAGGATTCTGGGATTCTTGTGCAACTGGTGCTGCTACGGAGGTGCGGATCTCTGCGGAGTGTCCCGCTTTCAATACCCGCCCTACTTACGGGTGGTCAGAGTGATGTGCTCGGGACGAGTCGACCTGGCACTCATATTCCGCGCGTTTGCAAACGGAACGGACGCGGTCTTTGTCGGCGGTTGTCATCTCAACGACTGCCATTACAACACCGAAGGCAATTACGATGCACTGAGCGTAATGCATCTCGGTAAGAAGTTGCTGGAACGCATAGGGGTGAATCCGGACAGATTGCGGCTCGAATGGGTATCCGCCGGTGAGGGAATCCGTTTTGCCGAAATCATGAACGATTACGGCAACCGGATAAAGGCCTTGGGTCCTCTCGGCAGCAGCGAGGGGATTGACCCGGAAGCATTGAGATCCCGAATCGACACCGCGTCAAGCCTTGTTCCCTACATCAAACTTGTTGAAAGAGAACGGCTGAGAGTCCGTTTCAGTACCGAGGAAGAGTACAAGCAGTTCTTCGACAGTGAAGAGGTGAACCGGCTGTTCGAGGAAACGGTGGCGGACAAATTGGCAATGGCGCAAATCGTGTCGCTTCTCCGGGAAGGCCCGCGTTCGACTGCGGAGATTGCAAAGGCTCTGGGCCTGACCCCGTCCAAGGTATCAAAACACCTTATTGCCTCATCGAGGCAGAGATTGGTAAGGTACGATCAGGACGGGAAGCGGTACGCCCTCGCGTGAGGCGGAAAGAGCGCAACGTCGCTTGGTGCTCCCGTTGCAGGAATTGGGTCGGGAATTCTCGAAGACGCTCGGCGGTCCTTTTCGTAGGGGCGCCCCCCTGTGGGTGGTCCGCACGCTGCCGGCGCGGAGGCCCGGCGTAAGCCTCACCGTCCCCGCATTTTGTTCCTGCCGGCATCGGTTCATCCCCCGTCGTGCCTTCCTCTTCGCGCATTACAAGCTCATCCCGGTATTGATTCTTGCCCCCGGGGCAACTACAATGGGGTGGGTCGGGCGTATCCGGGTCCGCTCGGTGCGACATGTCGGCCGGAGAGGAGCAGCCGCCGGTATACAGTGGAGATTTACAACGATATAGTCCAGATCGGTGAGATTCTTTATACCGAGGGTCTCCTGGATGAACGGAACATGGTCCGGCTTCAGGAAGCCGAACTGTATATCAAGGACCGGCTCGCCCAGGACCGGGCAAAACAGGTCCGGGAAGGTGTTCCTCACGCTCACCAGGTGACCGCACTCGAAATTATTGCGGAAATGAAGTTTTCCGGTCCCAAAGGGCTTGTGGACGAGCCGAGAATCGTAGAGACTCTGGCCAAACACCTCAATTATCCCTTCATGCGGCTTGAGTCCTTGGAACTTGATCCGGACTTCGTAACCCGGACACTACCCCAAAAATTCTCCGACCGCTTTCTCATTGTACCCGTAGAAGACATCGGCGATAAGCTCCGGGTTGCCGTCTTCGATCCTTCCCAGACCGACGTGCTCGAAGACGTCTCGCGGGTATGCGGCAGGGATCTGGAAGTCGTTATCGCTCCGAAGGCCGACATCCTGAAGATTATACTGGAATTCCATGGATTTCGAGGATCAATAAGGGCTGCCGCGGAAAAGCACGTCAAATACTTCAAGGAGCTGGCCGACCTGGAAAGGCTGGTCGATGTCCAGAGTCTCGAGGAGATTTCTCACACCGACAAGAACATCCGCACCGCAGTGGATGCAATGTTCAGGAGAGCGATAGCTCAGCGGTCCAGCGATATCCACATCGAACCTAAACGCAACAAGAGCCTCCTGAGAATGCGCATCGACGGAGTGCTGCACGACATAGATTGGGTTCCCGGAGCTCTGCACCAGGCGTTTACGTCCCGTATCAAGGGCATGGCTTCCATGGATATCGCTGAAAAGCGCAGGCCCCAGGACGGCAGGATCAAACTCAATACCCGGGACCGGGAAATCGAGATCCGCGTATCAACCGTTCCGACGGCTTTTGGTGAAAAGACCGTTTGCCGGATCCAGGATCCGGACCTTCTTTTCATGGATCTGGAAGAACTCGGTTTCAACCCTCTCGATCTGACCACGTTCCAGAGTTTCATCTACAAACCCTTCGGGATCATATTGTGCACAGGCCCCACGGGTTCCGGAAAAACGACGACATTGTACTCCTCGATGAAGGTTCTGGCCAATGGAGACAGGAACATCACGACGATCGAGGATCCTGTGGAGATGGTGTTCGAGCATTTCAACCAGATTTCCGTCAATCCCGCGGTCAGCATGCTGCACGACCCCGAGGAAAAGATGACGTTCGGTCCCATACTCCGCCATGTGATGCGGCAGGACCCGGACGTTATAATGATAGGAGAGATCCGGGACCGGGAAACCGCCTCCCTTGCAGTTCAAGCGGCTCTGACAGGTCATTTGGTATTCAGCACCGTGCATACGAACGATGCACTGACTTCGATCAACCGTATGCTGGACCTGCACGTGCCGGCTTTCCTTCTCGCCTCTACGTTGGTTGGACTCATCGCTCAGCGACTGATGAGGAAGGTGTGTCCTTACTGCATCGAAGAGTACAGTATCGGCTTGAAGGAACTCAACAACCGCGGCTTCAACTTCGAGGGGCCGGAGCGTATCCTGCTGAAGAGAGGCCGTGGGTGTTTTCAGTGCCGGGACACGGGGTATTTTAAACGGGAGAGCGTTTACGAGGTCGTCGCAGTAGATGAGGACGTCTCGAAAATCATAACGGAAAATCCCGACATGGCGGCGCTGAGGGAAATGGCCAAGAAGAAGAAATTCAGCACCTTGTGGGAAAATGCCGTCCGGAAGATGCTCAACGGCATTACAACCCCGGAGGAAGTGCTCCGTGTTGCCCAGCCCGATCCTCAGTTCAACGAACCGATACATTTGCGGAAAAACATGGGCAGAGTTCAGCAGGCATGAAACGATGCCGAAGAAATCCATGCTCCGAGTACGCCGCTGCGCAATTGAGTTCCCATGTTGTCGGCAACACTTCGTGGCCTGCCTCGGCCATGGTAGGGTCCCGGCGCCGCCAATGCAGCGAAAGCTTACAAGGATACGGCACCCGGTTTTTACAGCCGCGTACGTAAGAGACAATACCCCGGAGGAACATCGCCATTAGGAACAGGCCCTGGATCATAAACATCGTGCTGTTCATCGCCACCCTCTTTACGACCACTTTTGCCGGTGCGTGGTACGTTAACGAGCCTTCCGAATCCCTGGTTTCTTTTTTCCTCGGGGGGTGGGTGTTTTCCATGCCGCTCATGCTCATCCTATTCGTGCATGAGATGGGCCACTACATTGCGGCGAGACGACGATTCCTCGATGTGAGCCCGCCGTATTTCATCCCTGCCATCCCGCCGGTGGGGACATTCGGCGCTTTCATCAAGATTAAATCGCCGATCCCCAACAAGAGAGTCCTCATGGAGGTCGGGGCGTCCGGTCCCATAGCGGGAAGTTTGGTTGCCATTCCATTGCTGGCGTTCGGCTCGATGTATTCGGAAGTGAGGCAGGTTACGGGACCGGTGGAAGGCAACGCAATACACTTTGGAACCTCACTCATCCTGGAGTTGCTTTTGTACCTGAGGTTCGGGGAACTCCCCGGCCAGGCCACGGTTTTCTTGCACCCAACGGCTATGGCAGCATGGTTCGGCCTCTTTATCACAGCCCTCAACCTGCTCCCGATGGGACAGCTCGACGGAGGTCATGTGGTCTATGCCCTCTTGGGGCCGCGGCGGGCGCGGATCGTCAGTTTTGCCGTGTTTGCGTGTCTTGTTCCCCTGGGCATTTGGCTGTGGTTGGGTTGGCTTCTCTTCGGAACGCTGGCCATGTTTATCGGTCTGCGGCATCCGCCGCCTTTGGATCCCTACATGCCGCTGGACCGAAACGGACATGTCATGGGCTGGATAGCGATCGTTCTGTTCGCAATGACATTCATACCGGCTCCCATAACGGTTGTGGGTTCCTGATCATAGGGGCCTTCCGGGGGCTCTCCACGGACTACGTCTGCAAAGAACGACGGCTTACCATAACAGCGCATAGGTGTCGGCCGGATCGGAATAACCGGGGGACGGCCGGCATAAATCAAGAAGGAACATGGGGTGTGAGCATGGCAACCAGACGAATCAACATACGCCTATTCGTAGAAGATGTCCAATCCGGCGCAACGGATGCACAGTTGAAGGACAAGTACAAGCTCACAAGCGTCGGTCTTCGGAAGGCTTTCACCAAACTTGTCGATGCCGAGATTCTTGAACCGTCGGACGTTCATGGGCGTCTGATTACCTATGAGAGCCCCATAGCGGTGGAAGGAGTCCGCCTTTTTTCCCGGAACTATCTGGCATTTCCCGTACCCGTCTATGAAGCGCAAAGCCTGCTCGTTCAGGGCCACATCGTGGACATCACGGAAAGGGGACTGCAGGTGTCCGGATTTCCCGCGCAACCGCAAGAGGTGAAAAACCTGCTCATCCGGGCAGACGAGTTTTACGACATTTACCCATTCGTATTTGAAGCACGATGCCTGTGGTTGCGAAGAGAAGATCCCGATGGTGAGAAAGTGGCCGGATTCGAGATCACGGATATATCGGAGCTGGGACTGGAACAGCTGCACAAGCTTATCAGCGTGCTGACGATCCGGGAGTGATCACGGATTCCTCTAGTCGTCATCCGGTTGTATTCCGATCTTGATCGTCACCATGTAATGGTCCGACAGGTCTTTTCTGAATTGCATGGGAGTCAACCAGTCCGGTCTGAAGACCCGGACCTTGCGCCGGCTCAGTTCAGGCTGATTGACGGTTACGAATGCGCGGTCGAACGGCGCAGAACCCATAGCCATCGTCGGCTCGTCGCCGGCGTTCAGGTCTTTGAACCCTGCCTTGACGTATGTCTTGACCGCATCCTCCGTAGATTCCAGAACATTGGTGTCGCCGATGATCACGATGTCCGAATCGGAGAAACGGTTCTTCACATCTTTCAGAGCTTCCGTCAACTGTTCGGCTTCTTCGGCCCTTTGCCTCTTGGCTGCTTCTTTTCCCGAGGAGTTGGATTTCATGTGAACCGGAATGATTACGAAGTCGGTCTTGCCCTCACCGGCGGAAAATTTCATTGCGTGAGGCCACCGTTTCCAGTGGAAGGGCTTGTCCGGTTCTTGAGGAGGCACCTTCACCGCTATTCTGAACGGCTCGCCGACGGCCGTGACAATCTTGGCATTCCACATCAAGCCGGTGTGTTGTTCTCCGTCATCGGGTTTTCTCTTCGGAAAGAGCCTGTAGGTCCAGGACGCTCCGGTACCTTCGTTAAGCATCCCGATCACCGCATCGAGCGTCTCGTTGGTGGGATTGCCGGGTATCGCGCCGTCGCCGCAGATTTCCTCGAGGGCCAACAGCTGGACCTTGCTTGCTTTGACATAGCCGGCAATGTCTTCGGCCTTTTGCGGCACGTTCTTGCCGATCCAGCTTCGCTTCCAAGGCTTCCCCAACCACTGGATATTCCAGGCGCCGACGATGAGGTCACGGCAGAATACCTCGCCGTATCCACCCTCGGTCAGTAAGAGAATGGCGGATAGCGCCACAATCGGCAAACGGGCACCGGCTTTCATTGTCTTGTCCCCCAAGCCGTTTTTCACAACGGACGCTTTCAATTCCTTCATGAAACACGTCCACAGGACGCACGCCATGCTGCGTGACATGGTGGGGCCGTGGACCACACTGCGCGACGGACGAGCCTTGGAGCCATGCTATTGGAAAGCGACCGGCGTGTCAACAAGCCCTGGAGTCATGTCCCCCGCATCCCCGAGTCGGTTCATCAGCCGCATCCTTCTCCGGCCCCGCAACAACCGCCTTTGGTCACCCCATTGCGTCTGCCTTTGAGCGATGCAAGGTCTCCCCCACGGTAAACCGTTTCCAGGCCGTGACGGATAAAGCCGCTCATTTCAACGGGCACGATATCGTGCTGCATGAGGAATTGCTTGGGCGTCCGGCCTATGGCGCTCACCAGGACGGCTCGGCAGTCCTTGAGCGTGGCCGCCAATTCAAGCCACCGGTCGTCCCCGTTTCCCCCCGACGGTGCGTCTCTTTCCTCGATGAGTTCAAAACCCGGGCCGGACTCGCCCCAGATTTGGAACTTGTATGCGTGTCCAAGATGCTGATTCACCAGTACGCCCTCCAGCGTTGCAACGGCAACATAGGGCTTGTCGGGGTTACCCGGCACTGCGCCTTCGGCGTTGCGGGCAAGGCATCCCCGGAATTCCGCGGACCTGTCGGCCCCCAGTAATCCCACTGCATCGGCCCTGCATCGCGTACAGTGCATCATCTGAGGGATCAGGCCGCCGGCCTTTTTCTGGATCTCGGCCATGAGCTCGTGCGAAGGTTCGGGAATCTCCGAGAACGGACAATCCGCATTGGGATACATGGCCATACAGTTCTGAATATCCACGCCCAGTTCGGCCATCTTCCGGGCGACTTCCGGTACATGGCGGTCGTTGATGCCGGGCACGACAATGGTGTTGACCTTAACGATTATGCCTTTTTGTTTGAGAGCCTTTATCGCTGCAAGCTGCCGGTCGAGCAGGATCTCCGCGGCTTGTCTCTTTCGGTAAACCTTCTTGCCCAACCTCACCCAACTGTAGATTTGTGCCCCAATGTCGGGATCGACGGCATTCACCGTTATCGTCACATGAGACACATCCAGTGCCGCAAGTTCATCCACGTACTCGAGAGCGTTCAGTCCATTGGTGGCCAAACAGAGGAGCAAATCCGGAAACCGTTTCCGTACCGCACCGAGGGTTTCCAATGTTCTCTCCGGCTCCGCGAAGGCATCGCCGGGACCCGCGATGCCGGCCACGGTAATCATGGGGGCCTTGGCCAGAATCTCTTCGAGGTAGCTCACCGCCTGAGCCGGAGACAGTACTGCGCTGGAGACTCCCGGCCTGCTCTCATTGACACAATCGTGCCGGCGGTCGCAATAGTTGCACCTGATGTTGCACTGAGGAGCCACCGGGAGATGAACTCGTCCGTATTTCCCTTTGACCTCACCATTAAAACACGGGTGATTTTGTATGTTCAGTCGCTCGGTCATAGCCATTCATCCTTATTAGTAGTAGGTGTAGCCGATTTCGGACTTTTCCTGTCTTGCCTCGATAACGGCATTACAAATTGTGTCAAGGAGGCTCTGAGCACCTCGGTAGCCAAGGTGAAGGATCCGTGGGCCTCCGAACCGGTCGTGAATGGGAAAGCCCACCCGGACCAGGGGGATCCCCCACCGTCGGGCCAAGTGGTATCCCTTGGAATGTCCAATGAGGATGTCGGGTTGCAGGCGCTCGGCAATCTCGGCTATTTCGTAGAAGTCCATGCCGTCCATCACGATTGGGGGTTCCGGAAGCAACTCTGCCGTCACACGTTCCACGGCTTCTTTCAGCCGGCCGCTCTCACCGCCGGAAGCGCACAGAACCGGCCGAATTCCTATCTCCGCAAGGAACGACGTGAGACCGACCACCAGATCCTCTTCCCCGTACACAACCGCCTTGGTTCCGAAAAGGTACTTGTGGCCGTCCACATACGCGTCGATCAGGCGACCCCGTTCCATCTCGTGCTTCTCAGGGACGGGAGCCCCCGATACGCGGCTCAGGGTCTGGAAGAAGCGATCCGTCTCCCGCAGTCCTATGGGCATGCCGAGGCTGTGGCATGGGACGTTGTGATCGCTTTCCAGCAATCCTCCCGCGGTATTGGCCTTGTCGAGCGTACCGCCGAACTCCAGGGAGGCGGGAGCGCTTCCCATGGCACGGATCTCGGCAAGAGGAACGCCGCCGGATGCAAGCTTCTCGTACGTGTCGGTTGCGGCGGCATCCAGCGTGGTGGAGATGTCCGGCACGATGGCGGCGGAAATCCCGAAGTCGCCCACAATCTCTTTGAGATACCGGATGTCCGCGGGAGAGACGAAACCCGGCAGGATGTTGATCCTGGAATGGGGCGGCCCGCTCTGCGACACCTGCTTCACCACGGCCCGTATCGCCTCGTGAAAACCCTCCATGTGGGTTCCGGAATAACTGGGCGTGGATACGCTTACCAACTCGGGACTATCGTGCGACTCGAGCAGATCGCCGAACTCACGCCGGAACTCTTTGATGAACATGCCCGCGTCGTCGCCTATTGTTTCGGTGAGACACGTGGAAGCCACCCCAACCAGTCGGCATTCGTACTTGGTAATGACGTTCTTCAATCCGAGCTTCAGGTTCGGTCCGCCTCCGTAAACTGCCTGCTTCTCCCCCAGCGAGGATGAAGCGATGTCCATCGGCTCTCTGAAATGGCTGATGATATAGCGTCTCATATAGGTGGCACAGCCCTGTGACCCGTGGAGATAGGGTACTGCGCCTTCAATGCCCTTGAAGGCGAGGCACGCGCCCAACGGTTTGCACAGTTTGCAGGCATTGGTCGTGGACACGTATGATTTGGCATGTTTTCCCATGGTATATCCTTTGCGTACGGGCAAGCGCCCAGGAGAATGCGTGACCTCATGTGAGAAACCCCGGTCGCAGGGCGGTCTGCATCCGCTGTCGTGCAAGCGGAATGCGAAACGACTGCCGGCCCCCGGCCTGCGCCGGGGAGACGTCGGACACAGCCCGCCCTACGAAACTGTCCCACAAAGATGACGGGCAGGGACGCCCGTCCCACCGTGTAGGGGCGCACCTGCGTGTGCGCCCAGGGCGGTCCCACAAAGATGACGGGCAGAGACGCCCGTCCCATCCCGCGTCCCGCGGGATAGGGGCGCACCTGCGTGTGCGCCCAGGGCGGACACATAGGTCCGCCCCTACGAAGGCCGTAGCCCGGGCCTCCGTGCCCGGAAAGCACTTAGACTCCGCCCGCAGCGGTAAGTCGAGCGGGACCCGACATCGAATCTTCGGACCCTCGGGTCACGTTCCCTGTTCGCCTCGGCACGAAGCGCCAAACCGGGCTCATGACCGATGAATAGACCTCTTCGGCGAAATTGAGCATCCCTTGGAATCCGGCCAGCGCCGTCTTCCGCTCGTGGTTGTGATCGCAGAACCCGACGCCGAGTTTGTAGGCTATGGGCCGTTCCTTAACGCCGCCGACGAATATGTCCACGTGTCGTTCCTGGAGAAAGCTCGAGAGTTCCAGCGGATTCGTGTCGTCCACGATGATGGTTCCTTCGTCGGTGATCTCGTACAGCTCCTGATAGTCTTCTTTTGTCCCCGTCTGGGATCCGACCAGCACAACATCCATATCCAGCAGCCGGAATGCCTTGATCAGTGAAAACGCCTTGAATGCGCCGCCCACGTAGACGGCCGCCTTCTTGCCGGCAAGCGCGGACCGGTACGTTTCCAACTTGGGGTACAGGAACTCCAGTTCCTCTTTGACGAGTGCACTCGTGCGGGACATGATCTCCGGATCAATGTTCTCGAAGAACCGTGCGACGCAGTAGAGAGATTCCGCCATGTCATCGACGCCGAAATATGAAACCCGAAGCGACGGAGTGCCGTACTCGGCTTGCATCATACGTGCAAGATCCATGGTGGAACCCGAGCACTGGACCACATTGAGCGCGGCTCCGTGAGCCCGGCCCAGATCGGCGACCCGGCCGTCGCCCGTAACGTTGGCCACTACTTCAATACCCATCCGCCGGTAGTATTCGCGGATGATCCACAGTTCACCGGCAAGGTTGAAATCCCCCAGGATGTTTATGCTCAGGGGCGAGATTGCAGAGGTGTCTCCGGAACCCATCAATCTGAACATGGCCCGGCATGCCGCGTGGTAGCCCGCCCTCTTGTTCCCTTTGAACCCTTCCGACTGGACGGGGATCACCGGTATGCCCTTTTCCCTTTCCACTCTCCGCGCGACCGCTTCCAGGTCGTCGCCGATAATGCCCACGATGCACGTGGAATAGACGAAAGCCGCTTTCGGGCTATGCCGGTCGATGAGCTCCGTCAGGGCATGGTAGAGTTTCTCCTCCCCGCCGAAGATCACGTCCCGTTCGCGGAGATCCGTTGAAAAGCTGAGCCGGTGAAGTTCGGGCCCGGAGGACAGCGCTCCGCGGATGTCCCATGTATATGCGGCGCATCCTATGGGACCGTGCACAAGATGCAGCGCATCGGCTATGGGGTAGAGGACCACGCGGGATCCGCAGAACACGCATGCACGCTGGCTTACCGCACCGGCCAGGCTCTCCTTGTCGCACGTTAAGTCAAAGGGCGTCTCACCCTTCCGGTGGATCTGATTCCGACGTTCGTCAAATACTGTTACAGACATCTTTAAGTCTCCTCATCTTGCAGCAAGTCGGAGGAAGCGGTATCGGTGTGCCGCCGTCAATCATGGCTTCGTAGGGTGCCGGTGAGCGCGCCCCCGGCGTGCGAACCGCACCGGTCGCGGTATCGAGAAAAGACCTCGAACGATGCGGTTCGCTTCGCTCACCACATCACATGCCGAGACCAGCCGGCCGCGTTCGCTCAACTTCCCGGTAGGGCCGGCAAGAATGGTTTCCGGGCACGGAGGCCCGGGCTACGGCCTTCGTAAGGGCGGACCTATGTGTCCGCCCCTACACGGTGGGACGGGCGTCCCTGCCCGTCATCTTCCGGATCTCATGCAGCTGCTCGCCTTA
The DNA here is from genome assembly GCA_043806215.1 of Pseudomonadota bacterium. GTDB lineage: Bacteria > Desulfobacterota > Desulfomonilia > Desulfomonilales > Desulfomonilaceae > JAVHLK01. Next base: position 13,954 of record JAZDHD010000055.1, read on the forward strand.
CCCATTTCCGGGCACGGAGGCCCGGGCTACGAAAGACAGAGACCAAGCCCGCAGTCTTCGTGGGACGGGCGTCCCTGCCCGTCGTCTTCGTGGGACGGGCGTCCCTGCCCGTCTCTTCCGGGGCTCAGGTTGTGCGACCGCATTCACGCCATGGAGTACTACGTCAGCAGGTACTTCTCGGCGGGTCCGCCGTTCTCCAGTGCGTCCAGGATTGCATCCACCGCTTCTTCGCTCTCCACACCCCGATACCAGTAGGCTTCGGGATAGACGACCAGTACGGGACCTTCCTCACAGAGTTTCATGCACCCCGTGCTGGACACCATTACGTTGAGGCCGCGGTCCAACAC
>JAZDHD010000056.1:0-6190 GCA_043806215.1 Pseudomonadota bacterium
GTCGGAGATAATCTTGAAGAGCTTTCCGGATCGGGTGACCCAGAGTCCGACATGCACGCAGGACAGCTCATCCTTGATGATCTCGAGGCTCAGGACGATGTTCTGTTCCTTGAGCTTGAGTTGAAGGAGCTTGAGCAGGAGCAGGCCCAACACACAGATGAACGCGTGCACCACGATCTTCTGATCCGTCCAGTGGCGTACGGGCCTGAAGGGTACGGTCACGGGATCGTTCATCTCTGCGAAGATCTGTTCGATCTCATTGCGGTCGGTGTAGGCTTGAGCCACATCCAGAGCCGTCAGATCAGTCCGATCAGTGAAGACGAGCGTCTTGCCGAAGCGTTTCTCGTACGTGCGCACGGCCTTCTGGTCCAGGCCAACCTTGAGGTCGGCGCCGGTTCCTTCTGTCTTGAACAGGTTCGCAGGGAGCTTCGGGGTGACGAACTGCCGGATCTTTGCTGCCGGATCTTTGACCTTTGCCCAGCGGACTTGGTTGAGTTCTGCCAAGGCGTTCCCGAGATTCTTCTGAAAGCGCCGCTTCTTCTTTTTCGCGGTGGCTTCATTGTAGGTGAGCACCACCCTGACCGATCGGTCGAAGGCGTTGGCCTTGGTGTCGAAGATCAGGACCTCTCTCCCGTTTGCCAACGTCACCGGCGTGTAGCGGGACAGGCGTATGGAGCAGAGCTCCGGGTAGTGCACAGGAGAAAGGCTTCCGATGAAGTGAACCTCGTCACGGTGAAGGGAGTTGATATTCTCCGAGGAATTGTTCCCCTTGTCGAACACTACGGTAAGGTCCTCGACCTCTCCGCTGGAGAGTGCCCGGACTCTCTCGATGGTGCGGGATATGGCGGACGGGAAGAGTGTTGCGTCGTGCTGGGAGCCTCCATAGAGCTCGTGGATGAGCGGCAGTCCCATCCCTCTGATAACCGAAGCCGCCAGACCAACCTGACGAAGATGGTCGCGGGAAGCCTTGTTCTTTCCTTTCTGGTTGAGATCCGAAGGAGTCTGCTCGGCCAGGAAGCTGAAGAAATTGGTGGTATCGTAGATGAGCCAATCCAGCGGGACGGAAAACCGATCGAGGGTGTTCGCCCAGAGCCCTTCTTCGATGTGAGGAATGGCTTCCACAGGCAGCCGGTCCATGGCGTCCCAGAATCTCTGTCCCGTGGCACAAGAGACGGGAATGGTGAAGAGGCTGGGTAGTATGCTCTTGTTATACCAAGTGGCGATCCCGTTCTTGCTCCGGGGGTCACAGACGCGGTTGATGGCTGCGAGCACGAGATACTGACCGACGTCGAGGTGCGCCGAGGTAACGGCGGCGTACGAGTTGATCAGCGGGATGATCCCCAACTCCAGAGCCTGCTGGTAAAGGGCAGCTGCGAGACCGAACTCAAGATGAGACGTCTTGACCGGCGGGTCCGGCACCTCGGACGATGAGCATTTCTCCATGATCTGGTCGGGAGTCCCCAGATAGACCTGTTGGACCTTCTTGGACTTGCCGTCGACCCTTTTGGTGACGGTATAATAGTAGTAGATGTGGCCGTGAATTTCCTTTTTCTGGAGGTAGCTCATGTAGAGGTATATAATCACACAATATCCTACCTGTCAAGCACTTTATGCCATATGATTGTTAGAGGCACGCTAAAATGTCCTTCTTCATCCCTATTTCTACTACGTTACCGAAATCCCCGGTAGATTTCCGGAAACTCAAGCCGGACAAGAGGGGATCTGGACGGCAGAGTACGACTACCTGATCAAGGGTTGGACCAGACCACGTCGTTTTGTGGCTGTTCGTCGTTTGGTCGGTATGCAGAGCCCGGAGAAGGACGGTGTTTTGTTTGAGATACCTGAATACAGCTATGGTCTGTGGGTGACGAACCTGGGACTGTCGCCTCTGAAGACGGAAGAGTTTTACAACAAGAGGGCGGTTGCGGAGAATCTGATCGGAGCCGGGAAGAACCAGATGGCCTTCGGCTCGATGCTGGTTCATGAATTCTGGGCCAACCATGCTCTTCTCCAAGCTGCGGTATTGGCTTACAACGTGATGATTTGGTTCCAGCGGATGGCACTTGACCCTCATCGGTGGCGTGAGAGACCGAACACATTGCGGGGTTGGTTGATATACCTGGCTGCCAGGCTGCTTTATAGCGATGGGAAGTGGGTTTTGGCATTGAGTGCCGGGTATGCGCACATACAAGAGTGGAATCGGATGGAAAGCCGTCTGGCCGCTCTGACTCTTCGCTAAAGCTGCCTCCCTTCAACAAGGTCCCAAAGATCAACGGGAGTGGTGCGTCCAAAATCGACCATTTTAGGCCGCAACACCGTATCCTTTGTTACTTCAACACCTCGACTACCGCCATTGTGGCACCAGCACCGATTGCCGTAGCACACCTATGCCGCAATAGGGTGTGAAATTCAAATGGGTGGACACTGAAAATCGGTCCGTTTCGTCACTCGCAAAATCCAGGTTCAAATCCAATGCCCTGTCGATCTCCTTGTCCGTGACCCTTTTCCCAACTACGCCTCGAACTCAAACGGGAGACCTAGGAAGAAAACAGGCGATATGTTTCGGACGATTACCGGTTGCTCATTGTGCCGGCGTGGGGCTAACGCCATTCCACGATCCGGAACCACGGATGCCGATCCGTCGGCTCGATAGAGGTTATCCATTATGGCGGCCTCAATGCGTTCCGGCAGCCGCTTAACGGGTTCTACGGGAGCTAAGAATATGCGGTAGTTGATGAGCAATTCATGGGCAGCCGATCTAATCTCTTCAGAACGATTGGAATATTCTTTCTGCTTTTCAGTGGACCTTTGCCCAAACCAGAATCCGTGCCAAATTTCGTTTCTGACGCCCCTCTTCAGCGACGCCACGTCGAAGATGGTATAGACTCCCGTCAAGTAAGCCCGCGTATGCTCTTGGAATCTCTTAACGAATGGTCTGCGAGTAATTCCAGCAGCATAAATCAGATAGCCGCGGGAGTGCTCGACAGTCCACAGATAGACGCCACTATTCAGGCCTACGGTTGTTTCACTGAGTTGTACCACATCACCGTCATTTCGATAACCCGGCCACCTGAATGGCCCCTCCCACAGAAGCTCGATGACAGGTGAAGCGCCGTCCATGTGTGTCTCCTTCTTCGCCCGGTAGTTGCCGCCGGTGGCCACAGGTATTCCGGGTAGGTCATACTTAATACGTCAATCGCTGTTGGGCCGTCACATGTGCACGGTCTAACGGTATTCCACGGCCATTCTTGCTTGTCTCGATATGGATCAGCTTGCACGCCTCTTATAGGCAAGTCTTCGATCTCAAACCGACGAGTGTCGGGTTGATTTCGGTGTTGTGCCCCTCGTTGAGTGGGGGTATGGTCAGCTATTGTGCCAAACAATAGTCTGGTGGAAATTTGGTTTCCTAGGGCCTCCCGCTTGCCCAAAAGCCGTGACATCCACCGGCCATGTCACTATGCTCCAATGGAGTTAAGAGGCGACTTCACCCCAATATCGGGTGAATGCTGTTGTTGGCCAATTTCCTGACGATCTTCTGCAAGCTTTCGGACTAGCATATTCGCGATCTGCTCAGCTTGCGTGGCCACATCATCATCAATATCAAGCGTAACTCCACCGTACTTACGTGATTCATCGAACGCACCAGGCGGAGCATCACTGAACCAGATGGGAATGACGGCGTTTTCGCCGAATCTCTCTCTAAATGCGTCTGATTCGATTCGGGCCCAGACTCTCTCTGGGTACTCAGAACTAAGCAGCGGGACGACGAAACGGGCCTCGGACTGATATATGGGTAGCAGGTAATCCTCAACGTTTTGAGCAAGAATTCTGTGCTGCTCATTTCGATCATAGAAGACCTCCACTTGCTGCTCAGCGAGGGCCGTATGAAGTGCTTCGGCAACCCGACGCCGCTGTCCTGCGAAAGAAAGAGCGAAGTCATATCGGTGTTGAAACTCAACAGAGAAAAAACCACATTCGCGAGCGAAACTAGCCCACGGCATGTTCCTGATATAGAAGACGAAAAGCGGATCCTCAACTGTGATCTGCTCAGAAGCGCTGTCAAAGTGAAGGACGGCACTGATCTCCTCGTCACCGGCGATATTCTCAGCTAAGTATCCTTTGGTCACCACTTGGCCGACACTGCCGGTCATCTCTTTGTGTCGTCGCATGGCCTCCCGAAGATCTAGCGTCCATTCTCCTTCCTCTGCAAGCCACTTTAAAATATGAAGATAAGGAGCCCGCCCCGCCGATTTCATCTTGCTTCCTCGGCAGAATCTCTCACACCGCTTTCGGAAACTGACACCTAAACGCTTCCATACCTCGGCCTTAACAGCCTCAAAACTTGTTTTCGTAGCGACCGGTATCTCTTGACGCTCGCTAATGTTGGAAGCGAGGCACACCTCCAACGCAAGCATCTGAGCAAGAAAGAAACTGCCTTTTGCTGCGTGAATGATCTCCTCAGCTATGTTGAATTCTATATTCAATGCGCTCTGGCCCTTTGAGAGAAGCTCCTCTACGCGATCATCAGGGTTGCTTTCGAAAGGGACAATATCAAGACGGTTAACCAAGTCATGAGCAAACTGAACCAGGTTTTCTCCGGCTTTGTTGATGCCCACAACAACGATTTTGACATCGGTTGCGGAGCGATCTGCTAATGTCTTCATGTAATCCGCAAGAGCCTGTCTCGCAGAATCTGGAAGCTTATGGAAATCATCTACTACTACAGTGCCCACTTTACCCATTGACGGTAATTCTGCGATATACTCTACGTCTTCTGACAAACGTGCTGATAGTTTTGTTATCCTTTCAGACAGTCCAAGTTCAGCAATAGCTTTCTCGACAGCGGTTGTCTTACCGATTCCCGACGGCCCTTCTATTACCAACCCACGTCCCGGTGTTCGGAGGTTTAATAGCAGGCGAGGGTATTCCAATGGATGTACAAATGTAAAGGTGGGAACGCCACTTGTCTTGAAAACATCTTGGATCTGTGGGTCAGGCATTAAATTTTCTCCGTTTAATATGACCAACGTCACGCTTCAGAGGCGCGCAACTTCTTGCGTGTTCGTAAAGGGGCCGTGTCTGGTCTTGACTCGTTCCCCCGATGCTCGCCCACAGTGCCCCACGCGATCTCCCGTGCCCGCCTCCATCTCGCTGGATCCCTGTCTTGTTCTTCTTGGGACCATACTCAGCGCACGAACAAAGCCGCACTGCCGGTGTGGAGTTTGACCTCCCCATGCTGCGCATTCCTTCGTTTCCGCTGAGATGCCATCAAAGCGCTGCGGACCCATCGTCTTGCTCGTGACCTTCTTGTAGAGTGTTTCCCCCGTACGGTTGCATACGATAACGGATGTGTTGAAGACGACGATATCGAACGCCTTCGGGATCATGGAACTATGTGCGAGGCACGACTGCCGGCACCCCCAAGACGACTCCAACCCTTATAGCGGGTGTGAGAAAACGGTTTCCCGGACCGCGGGAGACTAGACCCCATGGCAAGGTTATAACGGGAGGGTACGGTCTTGTCAAGAAGTTTCCACGGCCGCGGAGGCGAAAAGTTGCATATCTCCGAGGGAATTTCCGGGACACCGGGCATCCCCGGTACACGCCCGTTCAACCGCCCGACGCGTACATAATGCCTTCGCACTTGCTTCCGGCGTCGTGACGATCTTCGAGGAGCGCCGTGCCGTCGAGGGATTGTCTTTCGCGATGAGAGCGGGCATGTCTTCGGGGGAGAGCCGCGATGACGGGACGGTGACACGGGACCGTGAAAGGCCGGCGAAGAGCAGCCTTCCAGGTCGAAGACCGGGCGGAGCCCGGCGGACAGGCATTACCAGGCGGAGCCTGGGAACGAGAAGGAAGAGCAGCTTTCCTGGTCAAGGACCGGGCAGAGCCCGGCGGATAGGCGTTACCAGGCGGAACCTGGGAACGAGACGGAAAGACTGGAGTCGCGTAGGGGAAAACCCGGGGGTAAACGGTACGGCCTCATCCGTGCTTCACGGGAAGCTCGATGATGAATCTCGCGCCTCCGCCGGGCCGGGCCTTGACGCGGATGAAGCCGTTATGGTCCGAGACGATGGTGCTGACGATGGTGAGCCCAAGTCCGGTTCCGCCGGGTTTCTTGGAGAAGTAGGGTTCGAAGAGCCGCTCCCTGTCCTGTGGATCGATGCCCGGCCCGTTATCCGTGACTTCC
>JAZDHD010000057.1:0-5190 GCA_043806215.1 Pseudomonadota bacterium
AAGAATGGCTGGGGCAAAGGTACTGATCGTCGAGGATCATCCCATTTTCAGAATGGGCTTGCGGGAGCTCATCAACCAGGAAAGCGGATTCGAGGTCTGCGGCGAAGCCGACGACGTCGCCGGCGCCAGGAAGGCCATCGACACGGTGGAACCGGACATAGCCGTCGTGGACTTGTCTCTGAAGAACAGTAACGGGATGGATCTGATCAAGGAACTATCCGCCGGAGACAGGCACATTCCGGTGGTGGTTCTCTCGATGCACGATGAGGAAGTCTACGCGGAGCGTTGCCTCCAAGCAGGCGCCAAAGGTTACATCATGAAACAGGAGGCGTCGTTATCCGTTGTCAAAGCCATTCGCAGCGTGCTTGCCGGAAACTGTTACGTCAGCGAGAGGGTCATGACTCAGGTCATCAACAGGCTTCAACGCGACGACGAACCCGTCCGGGGCTCTCCGCTCGATATTCTGACCGACAGAGAGTTGGAGGTGTTCCAATTGCTGGGCAAAGGGCTTACTTCCGGGGATATCGCGAAACGGTTGAATCTCAGCGTCAAAACGGTGGGTACGTACAGGGAACGGATAAAGGATAAGCTCGGTTTCAAACGCTGCGGAGAACTGGTGAGAATCGCCGTGCTCTGGACCGAGAACCGAGATCCGGAAGACCCGCGTAGGTGATTGACCTACACGGCTTTGCGGGATCGCCCTACTCAACTATCACTGATTTCCCTATTTCCCCTGACGCTCCCGCGGCGTAGGATATTTTCCGGTGTTTGGCGTACGTTGTCCCATACGAAGTGCCCTGATTCGTAACCGGTCACGCGTTTCCACTTCGTTGCCGGATTGGGTGCGGGGAAGAAGGAGTAACGGGCACGGAGGCCCGGGCTACGAAAGATTAAGGAAAGCCCCGCCTTTCTTCGTGGGACGGGCGTCCCTGCCCGTCATCTTATGGACCGGGCGTCCGCGTCTCCTCGGCTTAAGCCGGGGTCAAGGCACTGTCCCGGTGAGGAATGAGCGGTGAGGAATTTCCTTGCATCACGGTCGATGTTCCCTTATCCTGGCCAATATCCGACATCCAATCGTAGCAGGAACGTGTCCGCCGGCAACCCCATGACAGGGAGTTGCTTCATTGCCGGCTTTGGTAAGCGGCATAGCGTCGTTGACGGTCGGTGCAACAAAGCGGATTTTTCCAACGCAACCTATTTAGCGGCAACTCGATTCGGCAAGAGAGATTTACAGCATCTTGAGGTTCACCCATGAGGGCGGGAGGAGCCTATGGACATTATCCCACAGATTATTGTCAGCGGCCTTGCCGCGGGCGGGGTGTACGGTCTCATCGCACTGGGATTCGTGTTGATCTATAAGGCTACCAGCATCCTGAACCTGGCAACGGGTCAGTTCATGACTGTGGGCGCCTTTCTGTGCCTTTCCGTAATGGGTCAAACATCGGTGCCCTTCTATCTCGCATTGATGATCACGCTGGCTTTTGCGGCTCTTCTCGGGGTGGTAATAGAACGGATCATCCTCCGTCCGCTCATCGGCGAACCCATCATCTCGGTAATCATGGTGACCATCGGCCTTGCAAGCATACTCAGAGGATTGACCCACATCGTCTGGTCACCGGAATACCGCTCGTTTCCGGAGATTTTCCCTCCCCAACCACTTGACCTGGGTTTCGCCATCGTGCCTTCGGGACTGCTGTGGGGATTCGTATTCGCCATGGTGTGTACGGCTCTTTTCGCAGCAACGTTTCGATACACGCGAACAGGACTCGCCATGAGAGCGACCGCGGCCAACCAACAGGCCGCCTTGTCCATGGGCATAAGCGTCAAGCACGTGTTTGCCCTCTCATGGAGTTTCGCTGCCATAACCGCGGCAATCGGCGGCATCATCATCGGCAACATAAGCGGGATCAGCATTCATCTGGGCGACATCGGTCTCAAGGTCCTCTCGGTCATCATTCTGGGCGGGCTGGACAGCATTATCGGGGCGATCGTCGGCGGATTCATCATCGGCCTCCTCGAGAATTTCGCGGGTGTGTACCTCGATGCCGTTTTGGGCGGAGGAACCAAAGAGGTCGTTCCCTTTGTGGTCCTCGTTATCATCATCATGATCCGGCCCTACGGGATCTTCGGCAAAGAGATCATCGAACGGGTCTGATTGCCCGGCCTTGAAGACGGCGGGCATCCCGCGTTCCGCGGGACCCTACGGACCCGATGTGTAGGGGCGCCCCCCCCGTGGGTGCCCGGAGTGCCCGGCGGACGACGGGTTTCGACGAAAAGGTGCCTCATGCGATGCGGAGACTTCAAAGAATCGTACCTCGAAGATGAAAAGATCTTCCAGTCCCTATTCGTGAAGATCTGGCTGGTCTTGACGGTCGGTCTTCTCATCCTGCTCCCTGCCATAGCCGATGACTATGTCTTGTACATCGCCAATCTCATCGGGATCGCCATCATCGGCGCCGTGGGCCTGAACCTCCTGACGGGCTGTACCGGACAAATCTCCCTGGGGCACGCGGCTTTCGTCGGAGTAGGCGGGTACGCAACGGCGGTATTGATCACCAAACTGGGCATACCGTTTTGGTTTGCCTTGCCCATCGGGGGGCTGGCGGCGGCGCTGGTGGGACTGATCATCGGCATCCCTTCTCTCCGCGTAAAGGGGCTCTACCTCTGCATAGCGACGCTGGCAGCTCAATTCATTCTGGAATGGGTGTTCGTCCATTGGGAATCGGTGACGCACGGTATCCGCGGCATTAATGTTCCGCCGCCGCGCCTCGGGAGCTTCGCGTTCGACACGGAGCGGAGCTTCTATTACATCACGTTGTTTTTGGCGGTAATCGGAGTGGGCTTTGCCAGGAACCTGCTGCGAACGAAATGGGGGCGAGCCTTTGTGGCCATACGCGACAGGGACCTTGCCGCGGAGATGATGGGGATCAACCTGTTCCGGTACAAGTTGACAGCCTTTGCACTCAGTTCATTCTATGCAGGCATAGCAGGAGGCTTATGGGTCTGCTTCATCAAGGTGGTCACCCCCGAGCACTTCCCGTTTTCACTCTCCATCGAATATCTCGCAATGATCATCGTGGGCGGTCTGGGCAGCATCCTGGGATCGATCTTCGGCGCCATCTTCATGATCGTGGTCCCGGAAACCTTGAATATCATCAGCAGCGCATCGAGAGATCTTTTCCCATCCATGGGCAGACTCTTCATTCCCATGAAGGAGGTGGTCTTCGGTACTCTGATCGTCCTATTTCTCGTGTTCGAGCCTCACGGTTTGGTCGCGATTTGGCATCGGATCAAGAATTTCTTCACGTTGTGGCCGTTTTCCTACTGAGTGGCGGGGTTCCCAGGTACGGTCGCGTGTATGAGCAGCCGGCTCGGGTGCAGGCAAGGACAAGATCCGGGCACGGAGGCCCGGGAGCACCTGAACCGTAGGGGCAGGCCCCCGCAAGTTAGGCCCGTGGGATCCCGCGGAACGCGGGATGTCCGTCATCTTCAAGGACGGGCGTCGCTGCCCGCCGGCATCTCGGGTGCAGGCAAGAACAAGATCCGGGCACGGAGGCCCGGGAGCACCTGAACCGTAGGGGCAGGCCCCTGCAAGTTAGGCCCGTGGGATCCCGCGGAACGCGGGATGTCCGTCATTCTCAAGGACGGGCGTCGCTGCCCGCCGGCATCTCGGGTGCAGGCAAGGACAAGATCCGGGCACGGAGGCCCGGGCTACGAAGAACAGAGACCAAGCCGGTCGTACACCGTGGGACGGGCGTCCCTGCCCGTCATCTTCCGGGGCTCGGCTTGTGCGCTGGCCTCCCCGCGTTCCGAGGGCTATTCTTTAGTGGAAACAACGTACCAACTCTCGCCCGGCAGGGACGCCGGGACGCTACCGCGTGTTCACTGAATGTGCGGCCGTATTTGCGCCATGGAGCAGCAAGTATCGAGTCAATCCGGGATGATGCCGGCTCAAAGATTGCAGCCTGTGTCGATTGAGCGTTTTCTGCAACATTTCGCATGGCTACAGGAGGGAGACTACATGAGAAGCAGAGTGTATTGGTTGGTAATCCTGTTTGTGACGTTGGGACTCATCTGCGGGGGGCCGGCGAGCCCCGTTTCCGCCTCCGACGTCATCAAGATCGGCGCGGTTCAGCCGATCACGGGCCGTTTCGCCTTTGCAGGGGTCAACATCAACGCGGGCTTGAAAGACGCCTTGATGATTGCAAACGATGAAGGCGGAATCAACGGTAAGAAAATCGAGTACGTCATGGAGGACGGTCAGTATAAGCTCGACGTTGCAACCGCAGCATTCAAGCGGATCATGACCAGGGACAACCCGTTGATAATGTACGGTGAGAGCACCGGCTTAGGTAAGGCCATGGCTCCCGAAATCATGAACCGGTACAAGATTCTCTACAGTTCGACGTCCTTTTCCAGCGAGCTTGCGGACCCCAAGGCAAACCCGTTCAGCTTCGTTCCCGGTCCCACATATTCGGACATGTTCGGGCTCCTGCTCAAGTATATCGCCAAGGAAAAGCCCGGGGCCAAAGTCGCGTTCTTCTACAGCGACACGGAATTCGGAAAAGACCCCGTCCCCTACGGACGTGAGATGTGCAAGAAGCTGAAACTCGATCTGGTGGCGGAAGAAGTTGCCCAGGTTGGAGCGGTGGACGTCACTTCCCAGATATTGGACCTCAAGCGAAAAGGTCCTGATTACGTGATATTCCAAGGTTTTGTCATGGATCCGGTCGCAACGGTGATCAAACAGTGCCGGGATTTCGGAATGAAGACGAAGTTCATGGGAACTTTTTGGGGTACCACCAAGATGCTTCTCGACAAATTGGGCCCGCTTGCCGAAGGATACACGGGCGTCAATCCGTATAATTTCTGGTGGATGGAAGATGCGCCCATGATCAAGAAGATCCAGGCCTACACCAAGAAGAACTACAAGGACGTGGACTTCAGGCCGAACTCGTACATGCAAGGCTTTGCAACAGGCCTGATCTTCGTGGAATGCCTCAAGCGGGCGGCCAAGGCAGGCGATCTGACCGGCGAAGGCCTCGTCAAGGCTCTCCAATCCATCAAGGACATGGACACGGGAGGACTTACGGCTCCCCTCACCTGGAAGGACAATAAATTCCCCGTAGCGAAGATCTGGAAAGCCAATGTTGCAAAGAAGATCTTCGAGCCTGCGTCGGATTGGATGAC
>JAZDHD010000058.1:0-11898 GCA_043806215.1 Pseudomonadota bacterium
GAGTTCGACCTCTCCCATTACGGCAGCGTGAGCAGCCTCGTGTCTCGTCTGAAGAAGACGTTGACGCATGACGTCCGGCTCCGAAAAGAAGTGGCAAGGCTGGAACAACAGTTGAGAAAAGCCAAAACCAGACTTGACCCCATTTCCTTTCAGATTCGCATCAAATACCGGAGGATCTGATACGCCACCGTCCGCTCGGGGCTGCTTTTGTGCTCGAACAGGAGGTAGACATAAGCGCCTCTTCCGTCCTTGAAGTCCACCTGATAGAGCAAATCCGAATGGTACTCTTTCAGCCTCTCGTCAACGAACGACCCTTGGCACAGCCGAAACGATTTGGGCTTGAAGTGTGCGGTCACATTCGGCGGCAGGAAGTTCAAGACAAAGGTTTCTGCCACATCGGGCCGGGAAAAGACCGCTTTAAAGAACAGGTCGTGGGGTTTTGTGATTTCCGTCATAGGAGCCCTCAGCGGTTTTTGCGGTTTCGGAGGGTAAGTATAGCATCGGCAGCGGAAGGCGGGAAGTGAGATTATGGCTGGTGGCCAAGATCGAATTGAGGTGCATATCGAGCCATTGTGTGCCTTGGGTCCTGGAATTCCGCTGTATCGCCTGGTGGACAATCCCTCACCGGAAACGCAAGTCATTTGAGCCATACGAATTCCGGGGACACCATACTGATTTTGCGTGAGCGTTCGTCGAGCCTTTCGGCCGGTTTTTGGCGCCGTATCGACCTGCACATGGCAGACTCCCACCTCGAGATGAAGTCCTCATCTCCCAACTGGCCGCCAGTGCGCTCGTGCCGCCGAAGCGCTTCGCTCTCGGTGTCTGCATAGTCGATCGGACGAGAGGTCCGCTGACCATGATCTCTTTGTCGCGTTACTCGGTGTGGTACTCCCGGAGCTACCGCGCGAGCCAATCTGGCCATGACCCGAGAATACCAGAGGTTCTCACCGAAATCACGAATTATATATGGTGTCCCCGCAATTCGTCCCGGAATTCTAGGTTGTCATTTCTGGAAGGAGTTTACAAGTGGCGGGCTTCTTGTTCCCTGCAATAGTCCCCAGGACCAAGCCCTCGTTGTTGCTCACAGTCTGGCAGAAGTACTGACAAATGAAGCGATCATGCACCGGCATTCTATTTTCCTCCATGCGCTTTCAGGATCTTACACGCTTCCTCATGGCCTCGAGCCCTGGCTATCGCCATAGGTGTCCTTCTTCTGTTGTCTTCTACGTTTACTTCAGCTCGGTTGCGCAGGAGATGTTCTAGAACAGCTATTCGACCCTTTTCAGCGGCCCGAAATAGTGCGGTTCTTCCTCCTCTGTCCCTGGCGTTTAAGTCTGCGCCGTGGTAGACGAGTTCTCTTACTATTTCAATGTCTCCATCACGCGATGCCAAGATCAGGGGCGTATCTCCGGAAACATAATGTCTGGCATTGACATCGGCTCCTCGCTCGACCAGGTAGTTGACGAGCGTATGATATCCAGAGTCACAGGCCAACATCAGTGGCGAGACGCCAGAGCGGGTTCTGAAATTGACGTTGCCTCCTTTGGCTACAGCCTTTTCCAAGGCTTCTCGGTCGTTTCCAAGCACTGCCGGGAAGATGAGTGAGTCCGCCGAGGCTTCGACTGCGTTCACGGCTTCTTTCTGATTCACCTTCTTAGATCCACGGGGAGGCTGCTTGTCCCCCATGTCCGGGTTTGCCCCGTGTTCGATCAGCAAACGAGCTACATCCGAATTTCCGTACCTATTGGCCAAAACAAGAGGCGTTTCATTATCATTATTCGTGGCATCAATTGAAGCGCCTTTTCCGAGCAGTAGGCGTGCGCTCCCGAGATTTCCAAGATAGCTGGCCACCATCAATGGAGTATGACCCATGCTGTCCCTGACCTCTGTACCATAATTCCTCACCAACTTCTCCAAGTTCTCTATGTTACCAATACGGATTGCAATGGAGAATAGCTTTGCCGCTTCTCTCGAGAGCATTTTCTTGTTTGTATCCTGCTTGCGGATCGGCTCGATCGAACTCTGGGTCGCTGCATGCTCAGCCTTTTGGATCGTTGAAGAAGAGTCCTTGGCAGAGTGTATCAGCAAATAAAGTGAGACAATGGCAGCGACGGCCAGAATGGTTAACTTGAACCCGTACCGCCACTCGTCCCTTGGGCTCCCTTTCTGAAATGCTGCTGCTTCATTCTGCACGATGGTCCTTACTGTTACAACTCCGTGCGTCTGGTTAGGTCCTTTCGTCGGTTCTAATCTCTCGAGCTCGTTCTCACGCTGGTCGTCGGTAATGGAAGGCGTTCTACCATATCCAACGGTTCCAGGTTCTCCATTATCACACGCCTCTTCAGGACCCGGTATCATCGATCCCGTAGGAGGTGGAGTACCCTTTGCAGCCTTGCCTTCGGCGGAGTCCTTGGCTTCCTCTGTTTGCCAAATAAGCCCTTTGCTCTCACGGAGTTGGACCAATCGAGGGCCGTCAACTAATTCTATTGGAGGAGCCCCCTGTCTATTGGCTTCTTCCAGGGCACTCGGCGTGAAGGTTCCCGTGGTGATGAAAAACCCGGTCTCGGTACGTCCCACCATGGCACCACGAAGATCACGTATCTCAGGGGAACCGACGGATTTATTGCCATATCGTTTCGCCTGGAAGACTATAAGGATTTTGGTCAAAGAACCTACCGTTAAGTATCCTGTTCCGTCAATCCCCCCATCACCAGTGCCGCCGGTAACCGTAACACTATCTACACCGAGAGCTTCCAAGAGTTCCCGGCAGGCGTGTTCAAATTCACTGGGCGATATGGACTTCAGGTATTCAAGGTGATCGATGGAAGGTGCAGCATGACCATTGGTTCGTAACTGTTTGTAGGATTTCGGCTCTCCGGTGAGACTCATCACCATCCCCGAACTCGATTATTCCTCATCACTAGGAGCGAAATTATGCGGCGGCCCTATAGATCTGAGGCACTGAGCACTGTTCAGCGGCGCGTTATACGTGTTACTGCACCGAAAAGGCCGCCGTGTGATCCCGACCACAATGTTCCAAAGGCAGATCTGTCGTCACGTGGCAGAAGAGCCCTTCTTTCAATACTCTAGTTTATCTTACGACCAACCCATGGTCAATCCGAATCTTGAGTCTCCATGCTTGCTCGGTATCATGAGGGGCAAGGTGTTCCTGAATTCCGAGGACACCATACATAATTCGTGGCCAGGAATCGGGCCACCCTTAATAAACTACACTGCCTGGACCATCAGGTACATGAACAAGCGCATGCATTCCTTGATTGTCGAGAATGGACGGTTTCCCGGTGCTCTCCGCCACATGATGACGGCTGGGATTGAACGGACAGGGATTTTCAGGGACGAGGAGGATCGAGACGAACTGTTGGACACCCTTGAATCGCTGTTGCCCGTCACTCAGCAGCCGTGGTATGGTCGGCTTCAGATTCCTGAACGCGCACTTGGTTTCGAGGACGGATGGCCCGGCACCTGGAGCCTGGTGAAGTCTGCTACTTAGTTTCTTGATGCGGGCGCGCATTTCAACACGTTGCGGTCGGGAGAGGAAGTGTCATGACTGATGGAGAGGATAACGACGTCATCCTGGCTAGTGCGGCTCGCTTCCTGATTGAGGGGGGTGAAGAGGACGCTGCCAGCGTACTCCTATCTTGCTCGCTGGCGTTCTGGCAATCTGGAGATGCGTGGTTTGTCGGCGACGAAACGCGGGAAGCTCTCCATGTGAAGCTGACCGGTCCACGTGCGGCGTACGAGATACTCAACGACTCGAACCACTCAATAACCCAGGCGATTTGGCGGGCTCTGGAAGCTGTTCTACCCGAGAATACGTACATCAAGCACTTTACTGCGCATGTTCAGCACATCGCAATCGACCCTAACTGGCGTGAAGAACTCCTCCAGATTGCCCGCGGCCTCGGGGTGCACAATCAGGCCGCCCAAGGACGGGCGCTCAGGGTTTGGAACAACCTCTTCTTCCGCTCCCAAAGTGAGATTCGCATAGCTGAGGCGCTTGACCATGCTGGGGTCCTCTTCTTTCCAAACTGTCGCGGCCGGCTCGGTGTAGGAACACGCGAAAACAGGGAGGCCGACTTCCTGATCTGTCACGACGGGAAGTGGGGCATCCTGGAGGTCGATGGGGAGCCCTTTCATCCGCCATCGCGCACGGTTCAAGACCACGCCCGAGACCGCATGTTTCGTGAGCACGGCATTCGTCTCGTAGAGCACTTCGACGCGACGGAGTGCTATAACAAGGCGGATGATGTAGTCAGACGCTTCTTGAGCCTTTTGGAGAGAGTCTAGTCGCTAAGCACGACCACGGCCATGGGCTCGCGGGATGCCCTCCCAGCTATCTCCGCCACAAGATGACAGCTGGTATTGAGCGCAGGAGGACCTTCAGGGAAGAGGAGGACCGAAACGAACGGTTGGACAAGTCGACTCGCTGTTGCCGGTGACTCACCGGCCGTAGTATGATCGGCTTCACATCCCTGAACACGCACTTTCTTCTTGATGCGAAGGGCTCGGCACTTGGATATATCTGTGCCGTGAAGAGATGCCTGGAAGTCACCCGGGAGAAGTACCACGACCTGGTAAAGTCTGCTTCTTAGTTTCTTGAGGGCGTCCAGCGTTTCACTGTTATGGCTTGACTCTCAGCACGCCGGAGCAAGCTCTATTGCACTGATCATCACACTGGTTTAAGAAAAGATAAGGTTTTGTCCACCAAAGAATTCCTACTCCTGCATCGAAATTTCGTCTAATGTATTGAGGTTTGCCGCCTTCAGAATTCTGTTAAAATCCGTTATGATGGAGTTTCGCATGCTGTCCATCTTCCTAGGAAAATCAGGATTCCTCAGTTCGTAGAACATTGGGTCGTCCGGCATGATGATCAGGTCGCCTTGCCTAACGGCTGTTTCGTACGCAGTTCTCAATTCTTCTAATTTTCCCGCAATGGCTTTGAGTCCCTCCCTGAGACCCGAATTTTCATATTCGTCCCAAGACTTTGAGCTAGCTAATTCTTCTCCGTCTCGTGTCTTCAGGATACCCGTAGCACAAGCCTTTATCATACCGGTTACTGCATCATAAAAATGCCGCATGTTGCCTTCCTGGTGAAACGGCTGATGCATCGCCGGTGAACGAAAGAAACGGCTAAGTCGCTGAAGTGCCTGGGTGTCTGTAATCTCCGGATGGTCCACTGTTTTTTCTCGTCCAGGAGCGCAACGTGTACCAGCGTTAAAAGCAGCCAAGTCGCTAATGAAGCGCTCTTTCTTTGAGCGAAGAACGGCTGGAGGCAATTTGTCCTGGGCAATTGAACAAGTCTCGTGTGCGTTCGTATGATGATTTCCACACAGAATCACTAGATTATCATAGTCATGGCTACGTGACCCCGACCAAGGGATTATATGGTGAATTACTACAGGGTCCAGGTTGTCGTAATTCCTGCAGACGCAACATTTCCAGTCGCATTCCTCAATCAGACGCTTCACAGTTTCTGGAGGGATAGGTGGACGAGCGACAGCCGTTTTCAATTTCTGCGCATCTTCTTCTCCAAAATATTTCTTAAGCTCAGTCAACGAAGATTCCTTAATCTTACTAACGCCAAATCCCTTTGTAACAGCAGCTCTGGCCAAGGAGGAGTCTACACTATATCCGATTAGGTTCTGCAACTTTTGTTCAAATCGCTTCATCTGGACCTCGATTGAGATGTGGTGCATTTCCAATAGGTTGAACTATCTATAATTATGTAGCGCTGCTGCCATTTTGCCCGTTTTAGTACGCGCGAGGGGAGGCGGGATACTATGGTCGACTCCCCAAAAGGTCTCCGTTCGGTATCCTGGTTCACCGGCCACCTGTAAGACCGTCTTGCTCCCGCTCAATGGATCCCATGGTTGTCGTTCTTGAGGTTACCCAACGGCATGCCCCTTGGTCAAGCTAAATCTCAAGGCGGACGGGCCGGGATCGCGGGACGCCCTTAAGGACTAAGTCAACCTGGGAATTCCACTGGCGTTCAGCCGACACGCGTCAGTGGCTACCCTTCAGATCTATCTGGACAAGGAGAAGAGTCTTCAAGGTAAGCTGAGTACGTTGGTGTCAGTGGGGGCGGAAGGAGAGACTGGAGGAACGAAGTAACCGGCTCCAACGCCGCCTCTTTTCGAGGGGTATGACCGGAGCCGGTGGCGGTATTCATAAGCCAAGACTTAATCTTGGACATGCTGATCACCCCATTTACTTCGTTTGTGCCAGTATTGCGAGATCTGTGGAAAAGTCAAGAGGGCTCAAAACGTGCTAATCACAGAAATGATAATTACCGTGACCAAAATGCGAGTTCCTGGTATTATGATTCGGGGATGCAAAATAGCCGCTTGATAACCTTGATTCGTCCGAGATTGCCAGCACCACTCAGGTGTGTCCGCTAGTCTTACTGTTATCAAGTCGAGTCAGCCAGGAGGTTCTGTGCAATGAACGATGAAATCGCACCCACTCCGCAGGCTCTTGAAGAGGCTCTGGCTCTCTCGGAAATCGGGGGACATACACATGGTTTTTCGATTTTCCGGGACGCAAGACTTTTTCAATCGAACTTTCCGGCTGTCTTCCACGTGGCCTATTGCCCAAGTCGTGGAGATCTGGTTCTCAACCCTTGTGCCACAATCCTCATGACCTAACCGCGGCCATTGACCGAACGCTCTGCTGAGTGACACGGTGCCGACGCCCTCAACCCAAGCACCGAGTCATCCGAGTCCTGGGAATTCGGGGGACAGAGAATATCCACAGATTACACTGATGGACACAGATTGCTGGAATAAGAAAAATGGTCCAAAGTCTCGCCCATCGGGGGTCCGACTTTGAAGATGCGTGCCCGAAAGGAACCCCCTACTCACTCACGGGCAAGTAATTCAACTGGTCAACATACTCCTCGGATTCAGCGGCCGACCAGAGAAGTAACAGATCTTCGGCTGTTTCACCGACGCTCATTTCAGGATTCAGGGTGAATATTCCGGGAACGTGACGACCGGCAGCGAAGTGATTGCGGAGATGCATCGGCATAGTAGCACGATTATTCGTAATCAATGAGAAGGCATGTTCTTCGCACCAGATCAGGATGTCCGGATCCAGCGCTCCAAGTGCGGGCGCGCCCGGATCACCAACACGCCAAACGGTGATATCCGGTGACCGAAGTATCAAAGCCTTCTGCAAGACAGGGTCAACGTGCTCATCGAGCAGGTATTGAAAGCGGCTCATTTGGTCCCGTATTCGTCTTTGCGCTCAGCTGCGCGACGTTCTGCCTTGATCTGACGAAGCCGCAGTATCGCCGGCGTCGGATTGCTTGCTTGGTCTTTCCGCATTCTGCGACCAAGCTCCAGCCAGTCTGCGATGTATCGGTCAACTTGCTCTTTGTTATGCAAATAATATAGAATCGTTGCGTAAACCTGCTCCAACGTCAACGTCGGAAAACGCCGGACGATTTCCTCCGGGATCCGGGCACGATGGATAAACTCGTATAGAATGTCTTGAATGCCGATGCGATGTCCCTTAATGCGGATGTCATCAGGTGCAAGAAAGTCAAAATAGTCTTCGAGTCGCATCTTTCTCACCTCATAGTCCATTCAAATCAAACCATAACATAAAGCGCTCAATCCAGTAAATGCCTAGGATCCGGGCGACGCTTCACCGCTCTCCGAGACGCAGATCCAGCCAACGAGGCATCCCGGATTGGGGGTTCCGAGGCCAGGGGAAACGTCCGTCCTCCCCGATGGAGATACGACACCTCAAAAAGATGCGTCTTTTCACGGACAGCAAAGATGATTATCAGGTCTTTCATCTTGAATTGACAGGACGCTGACTGTGGAATTCCCGCAGATTCTAGAGGACACCTGACAAGATCCGTGGTTTCGTCGAGACGTGGGGGTATTCTTAACTCATGGCTAGATTGGCCCGCGCCCGATGGAATCAGGCATCGCTTCTTGGATCATGATCTATCAATAGCACTGCTGTGGCCGTTTTCGTTGTTGATTCAAGAAGCAAGACCCCAGTAAGCATCGGGTCTTGTGCAATTCGCCGACAATTACTACTATATCAAAATATCTTGAGGCGAGGGGACAGGCTAAATGCCGAATCTCTCGGTGCCGCGATGCAGCGCTCAAGGGAATAACCGACGGAACTAACGGGATGCTCACTTCTCCAAATGCTCTTCCGATTACGAAAGTCGTTCTTGTCTGTTTTGCCGTGTTGCTCTGGAGGACCTGCTGTGCGGAGCCGGCTCTGAACAAGCCGCACCACACGGCAAACGGGTTCAGGAATATCCATGCGAACGAGAGCCCCGGTTTTTGGGGACTGATCAAATGGCGTTGGGACAGGCTCTGGATGGACCTGCCAAGTCCGGAATCATTCAACTTTCCCCTCGCAGAGAACGATCCAAGCTTTCTCAAGAGCAACCGGTCCAAGACCACGCTCACCTGGATCGGTCACGCAACGATGTTGTTGCAACTCAAAGGGCGGAACATCCTCACGGACCCGCATTTCTCGGACCGAGCTTCTCCCGTGCAGTGGGCGGGTCCCAAGAGAGTCGTTCCTCCCGGCCTTTCCCTTGAAGATCTCCCGGCTATCGATATCGTGGTGATCTCCCACGATCACTACGATTCTCTCGATACGTCGAGCATTCGCGGTCTGACAAAGCGACCGGGAGGCGACCAAACGACGTTCTACGTGCCGTTGGGACTCAAGGCCTGGTTTAACGACCAGGGCATCAGACGGGTGGTCGAGTTGGACTGGTGGGCCGACTGCAAGGCCGACAATCTTGAGATCATCGCGGTTCCCGTTCATCACTGGAGCAAGAGAATCTTGACCTCGCGGAACCGGACGCTATGGGCGGGATGGGTAATCAAGGCGCAGGATTTCGGCTTCTTCTTTGCCGGAGATTCAGGTTACACCCCCATTTTCAAAGAAATCGGACGGAAGCTTGGGCCGTTTGAACTATCCATCATACCGATCGGAGCCTACGAGCCGAGATGGTTCATGCGGCACCATCATATGTCTCCGAGCGAGGCGGTTCAGGTTCACTTGGATGTGGGCTCCAAGAAATCGGTAGGAATGCACTGGGGAACGTTCCCGCTCACCGATGAACCGCTGGACGAGCCTCCGAAGGAACTTGAGAAGGCAAGGAAATCGCACAAGCTCGCACCGGAGGTATTTGTCGTTCTCAAACACGGAGAAACCATGGTCTTGGACTGATATGGGAGCGCAGTACTTTGATTTGAGGGGATGACGGCAGTTTGAATATGCACGACTTGATTGAGGTAATACGAAGAGACTACGCACTCGATTGGCACGGAATCCACGGAATAGATCACTTCCGGCGAGTGATGGACAACGGCAGGGCTCTGGCGGGCAGAACCGGAGCCAAGATGCACTTGGTGGATCTTTTCGCGATCTTTCATGATGCGCGACGCATCAATGACCGGATCGACCCGGGCCACGGCAGGCGAGCGGCGGAGCTAGTGAAGTCCTTGCAGGGTGATCTACTCTCACTGAGCCGGACGGACTGCGACCTTCTTGTGCATGCATGTACCTACCATACCGATGGGCTCGTGGACGGGGACCCGACCGTCCAAACCTGCTGGGATGCGGACAGGTTGGATCTGGGCCGCGCGGGAATACAACCGCTTCCGGAAAAACTGTGCACCTCGGCCGCAAAGGACCCCGCCATCTTGAAATGGGCCTACGAGCGGAGCATTTCCGGTTGAGGAACCGCGTAACGAAACGGTGGACCGAACTAGTCGATTCCGGAAATACGGTCGCATATCCTGAGTCGTCTTCCCGGCGTAGGCCGGGAACCAGTCTCTTCTTCCTGATCCCCGGCCTGCGCCGGGGAGACGGCGGGCAGGGACGCCGGTCCCATCCCGCGTCCCGCGGGATAGGGGCGCACCTGCGTGTGCGCCCAAATGCGGGCGGACACATAGGTCCGCCCCTACCGTAGCCCGGGCCTCCGGGCCCGGGAACTATTCTTGCCGGCACCGTGCGAACAGGCTGACGATAGGCGAACCGATTTGAGATACCGACCGGCGAGTGCCCCGCAGGGGCTCACCGTGAGTAGCCACGGGTTTTAACCCGTGGAAAGGAGCAACCACCCAGTTCTCTGAACCGGCCCTGAAGGGGCCGACCAATGACTCAACGCATCCGTTGTCCGGTTTGTGGACCCCTTCAGGGTCCTTAACCCTCTATTATTGTTAACCGTTTCCATGGGATGAAATCCCGCGGGACGCGGGACTATTCACAGTATGCCCTTTCAGGGCAGAAATCCTGATGCTCTCGGCTCAGGTTGCCGTAATCTTGCCATTCCTCTGCAATCCCACGGATATCGAGCCAATATATGACATGTGCCCGGTTGCCGGCGATCCAAGATATGGGTAATGCTCAGGGCAGGAGCCCGGGAACGGGAAGATAGTCGGCGTTCAGACAAGAGCCGAAGATATGCCTTGACTCGTGGCACCTGGATTGGTATCGTAGCACAGAGAGGGCGGTTTCGAGGCCTCGCTGAACACGCTTTTTATCGCAGTTCATCGCACTATTTCGTGAGAGGGTAATCGTGCACATATCCGAGGGAGTACTGAGCGGTCCCGTCCTGGCGGCGGGCTTTGCGTTGGGCGCTGCGGGAACGGCAATCGGACTCAAGAGGATGAGTTATGAAAAGCTGCCGGAGGTGGCGGTGCTCGCCTCGGTATTCTTCGTAGCTTCTCTCGTCCATGTGCCGGTCGGACCTTCAGCGGCTCATCTTATCTTGTCCGGGGTGTGCGGGCTCCTGCTTGGTTGGTCGGCATTTCCCGCAATTTTCATCGGCTTGACTCTTCAGGCCCTGCTGTTCCAGTACGGCGGGTTGACCGTGCTCGGGACAAACACCTTCATCATGGCGTTTCCGGCAGTATTTCTGGCGTTAATCCTCGGAAGGCTGCTCGGAAATTCAAATACATACGTCCGCTGGATAGCCGAATTCGTCTGCGGCGCCGGTGCGGTATTTTTGTCCGGCGTTCTGGTGGGACTCGTTCTGATCCTCACCAACAAGGCGTTCGAGTGGGCTGCGTTTGCGGTGGTTGCCGTGCATGTCCCCATAATGATTATCGAAGGGTTGATTACGGTATTTGTGGTGGAGTTCTTGAGAAAACTGAGACCGGAAATGCTCGATGCAGGAAGAGCGCACGGGGGCCGACATTGAAAACACGGAATTCCTTTTCTTGCAGGAGGCCGGGATGGACCGGCTTTGGGTTCATGCTCGCAATCGTTGTTGTCGTTCTCTGCGTCGCTGCGCCGTCCCGGGCCCACAAGGTAAATGTCTTTGCGTATGTCGAGGGCGACAAGATAGTCGTCGAAGGATATTTCAGCAAGAGCGCCAAGGCCATGAACTGCGTGGTGCAGTTCTCCGACGCGGCCGGCAAGGTGGTCCACACGGGGAAGACGGACGACAAGGGCCGGTACGGTGTTTCCATCGCCGATCTGGGACAGGTGGACGGAGATCTTCTGGTCACTTTAAATGTCGGCGACGGTCATAAGAAGGAGTACAGGCTCGGTGCCGCGGAAATCCCCAAGTCTTCGGAACCGGCATCCAAGAGGAGTGTGCCGGAGCCTCCCGCTCAGGTTCCTGAATCCGGCAGGACAAGCGGAACAACCGGGCCGGAAACCCGCGGTCAAGACTTCGCCACAATCGAGGCGGCCATAGAAGCGATTGTTAAACGAGAGAACCAAAAGATCATCACGATGCTCGGGAACCAACAGAAGCTGCTGCTCGAACAACAGGAGTCCGGTCCCAGCCTGAAGGACATCGTTGGGGGCATCGGCTGGATCCTCGGTATCCTGGGGGTCGTTGCCTTTTTCATGAGCCGGAACAGGAGCCGCTGACCTCGGCCA
>JAZDHD010000059.1:0-19459 GCA_043806215.1 Pseudomonadota bacterium
CAAAATAAACCCGTCATCTTTCCGACTTGCTATCCCGGCCTTGAAAGACCGGTCTACTATCATACTGTCCCTTCGGGACGTGCAAGATCGCTTGCCCCGGAGGGGCTACTGAGAGTAGCCCGGTACTTCAGTGCCGGGTCGAGACGACCGTTCGGTGAACGACGTAGCTGCAAGCGTTATTCTGTGACGGACACTTAGTGTCGTATGGCACCAATACGGTCGCCCATAGGCGTTAACTTAAGGATTCCGGCTGCCGACCCGTACTTCAACCGGCACACGAATCGAGGCATGCACACCGTTTTCGGTGTTGAGATGCAGCGATCTTAATGTGCCGAAGGCACTTAGGAATTTAGCCGGGGGATTGATCCCCCGGAAGAACGGGATAAAGTCGATCTCCGGGCTTTGAAAGGACCGTCCCACGAAACTGGTCTAAGGCTTCATGACAGTCCTTCGTAGCCCGGTCCCGCGTTCCGCGCGGGATGCCCGGATCTTGTTCTTGCCGGCCTCCGAGACGAAAATGTGCGACCGCATTCGAGCAACGCAGCACTCAGTTCCTTGGGGGACCCGGTAAGTGCTGAAAAAATGCGGCCCTTGAAGCGATTGAGCATTTCGGGGGAGATCGGCCGGAGGTTCACAGCCCCCACGGAGAGCCGGGTCTGCCGGCGGGCGTATCGCAACGACACCTGCAAACACGACGGGAATAGGAAAAAAGGAGGGACTCCGACATGAGCGACATCACGATGCTCGAAGCAATGTCCATCGAGGAACTGAGGTCGGAACTGGCAGAGCGGGAGGATGGGAACAGAGGTCTGTTGGCTGCTTCGGCCGGTGAATCACTGAGGAACATTGACGACGCAACCATTATCCACGTGCTCAGAGGCCTGCAAAGGGCCATCTATGGAGTCGATGACCGGAAGGATCTGTGGGAACTGCCTCGCGACGATCCCATGAGGTTGTCCGCGGACAGTGTCGCAGCAGTATTTGAAACCGAGCGTATTGTCGACAACGGCGACGGAACATCCACTTTGGCTGTGAAAAACTTCGGCACATCGTTCGACCTGTGTCCTGAAGAGCGGTTTCGCGAACAACCGGTTGGCGCTTTCTGTACCGGCTTTCTCGTCGCACCGGACATCATCGCGACAGCCGGGCACGCCGTGCAGGCAAGGGAGTTTGCCGATATGAGCTTTGTCTTCGGCTTTGAAATGATGGACCACGCATCGTCTCGGCTGGTCATTCGCAATGACGAGATCTACCGCTGGGAAAAGGTCATCGACCACCGAGTGATTCGCCAAGGGCCGGACTGGGCGTTGGTGCGCATAGATCGTCCGGTCGGCAATCACAAGGTACTCAAGATCCGGAGAGAGGGCAAGATCGAAAACGGTCAGGCGGTATATGTTATCGGCCATCCTTCGGGTTTGCCAAAAAAGGCGGCGGGCGGCGCTGCCGTACGGGACAACGAAGCACCGGCAATTTTCACGGCCAACACGGATACGTATACGGGTAATTCGGGCTCGCCCGTATTCAATAGCCTCACAAACGAGGTAGAGGGTGTCCTGGCAAGGGGAGAAACGGACTTCGTGCGGCAAGGGAATTGCCGTGTCTCGCTGGTGTGTCCCGTCGGCACCAAATGCCGCGGTGAAGATTGTACGCGGACAACCGAGTTTGCTTCGCTGGTTCCCTGAATCCCGTGCTTTGCGCATCATTTCGGATGTTGAGATGCAGCGATCTTAATGTGCCGAAGGCACTTAGGAATTTAGCCGGGGGATTCATCCCCCGGAAGAACGGGATAAAGTCCATTTCCGGGCCTTGAAAGGTCCGGCTAATCCCGCGAGACGCGGACGGGTCCCTTTGGGACGTTATGAATGAACCCAAGTCCAAGCCGACCAACAGGCTTAAGTTAACGCCTATGGTCGTATGCCGGCATTCCGGGAATCGGGAAATCCGCCTTCCAAACCAAGTCCGTCGGCTTTCCCTTCGAACATTCCCGGAGTTGCAAAAAAGTTGTAAAGAACCTCGCCATGTGCTCTAATAGCGGCATGGAATCATGCAGTGTCGGGGACGGGCATTCACGCCGGAGCCCTGGATCCGACCAACCGTCCCTCGCATCCGTCGACAGTCTGTTCAGGTTTACGAACAATCGAATCCAAAGGGCGCATGGCCGACACCCACCGGTACTCCATGCAGCCGCGGCGGCTCTTTGGAAGACCATCGACCGCCCGGGGTCCCCAGGGGACTCCGCAGGAAAGGAGCCGGCACCATGAGATTCCGCAGACCAACCTGTCTTTTTCTCTTCCTCTTCGTGCTTCTGACGATTTTGCCGCCCTCGGCATCCGTGGAAGCCGAGGAAAGAAAAATCATCAGGCTCAAGGGTGCAAATGCGATGGTGAGCATGTGCGACGCCATAGGAAAAGAATTTCAAGAAACCCACCCCAAAGTGTCCGTGGTCGTACAAGGAGGCACGACGGACCAAGGATTTGAGGCATTTTGCGACCGCACGACCGACATCGTGATGGCATCGAGAAGGATCAACAACAAGGAAAGACAAGTGATGGCCGTGTGCGGGGTGAAACCTGTGGAAACCGAGGTTGGAAGGGATCCCATCGCCATCTTGGTCAACCGCTCCAACCCGGTGTCTGAATTGACCCTCGGGAACCTCGGGAAACTGCTTTCCGGCGACTTCAACAACTGGCGTGAGGTGGGAGGACCGGACCAGCCGGTGGTCGTGGTGGCAACGGAGCGCTTTTCCGGGACCTCCCAGTTCTTGCAGTCCTCCGTGATGAACAACGGCTACTTTGCCAGTGAGGCGATCATCAAGCAACGGTATCATGAACTCATGAAAGAGGTTCAGAGAAGACCGTCAGCGATCGGATATGCCTCCCTGTTGGATGCCCGACGGGGGCAGAAAACCGGCATGGTGAAGATTGTCGGTTTAAAGGCCGATGCCGAAGCGCCGGCAGTGTTTCCTTCCCTGGAGACACTTGAGAAAGAGACCTATCCGCTCTTACGGCCGCTTTACTTCTACTGGCAAGGTCCCAATGCCGACGCTGATGTGAAAGCATTCGTAAAATTGGTGAGAGCCAAGAGCGCTAAAGGCTTCTGAAAAGGGGCGTGCCGCTTGGTCGGCAGGAGGTATCCCCTCGGCACGGCTTGTCACTGCCGTGTGTCGATTATTTGGAACTATCAAACCGATGTCCCGGCCGGTCTTGACACCGGCAGGCGGTTCACATATTCTTAACATCCTATGGTTGCATGTTGAGTGAAGCAAGAACACTCACCGATACCGGTTCAAATCCCCCGGCACGGGCTGATCGGCAAGGGGTTTGCCGTGTACGCGGACAGATGAATTCGCATCGAGGAGATTATTGATGCAGATCTTTGTTTCCGGATCATTGGCCTACGACAGGATAATGGATTTTCCGGAGAAGTTCTCGGACCACATTCTCCCGGACAAAATCCACATGCTGAATGTGTGTTTCCTGGTCAATGGAATTAAGGAGCAGTTCGGCGGAACTGCCGGAAATATCGCCTACAACTTGGCCTTGTTGGGTGAAAAGCCAATGATCCTGGCCTGTGCGGGAAAAGATTTCGACAGCTATGAAAGTTGGCTCAGAGGCCTCGGACTGCCCCTGGACGGTATCCGCCGAGTGCCGGAGGAGTTCACTGCGGGAGCTTATATCACCACCGATAAGGCCGACAATCAGATCACCGGGTTCAATCCGGGAGCAATGAAACATCCGTGCTTGTACCAGATCGACGGAACTGCGCCGGAAGACGCTCTGGCCATAATCGCCCCGGGCAACACGGACGACATGCTCACCTATTCACGGATCTACAAGCGTAAGCAGATTCCTTACATCTTTGACCCGGGTCAACAAGTCCCCGTGCTGTCCTCGGAGAACATGGTCGAGATGATCACCGGCTCCAAGCTGTTCATCTCGAACGATTACGAGTTGGAAATGGTGATGCGGGCTACGGGGCTGCGCAAGAGTGAGATACTCCAACGTACGCCGGCCGTCATTACCACCCTTGGCGAACGCGGCGCCATTGTGAGCACCAAAGACGGAGATCGGGAGATAGCTTCCGCGACGCCTCGCGATGTTAAGGATCCCACAGGTGCCGGCGACGCGTTCAGGGCGGGATTGATCAAAGGGCTCACGATGGGGAAGGACTTGTCGGAATCAGCTCTTATGGGCTCGGTCTGTGCAAGTTTCGGGGTCGAGTGCCGGGGCACGCAATGCCACAGGTTTTCTCTGCAAGACTTCTGGGAACGGCACAAGGCTTGTTTCGGCGAGAGATGTTCCTGCTGATCGACGCCCGGCGGAACCCCGGAATTGGAGGCGGCTCATGGCGAATCGCATCGGCACTTCAATGGGTGAATACCAAAAACACGAGTCCCGGGGATCTGCGGAAGGAGTCTTCCACCGCATTCGGGACGCGTTTCGAGGGATGGGCCTTTTGGGGAGGAGCCTGGTCGTGGAGCATGAGGGCAACCGGTACCGAGTTTCATGCGATGAACAGTCCTTCATGGTGTACCGTGTGAACGATAACGGAGGACTCCGTCACCATGTGCCCGGTTGGCCGGTCTGCCTGGTGAACGTCGACATGATTTTTGAGGAATGCTCGTGCCAAGAGCTGGGCCAAGACCATTACGCCTGCGGACTGGACATAGAAAAGTGGCTTGAACTTGTGGGCCGCCGCGACTGCGGTTGCGAATAACACATATCCGCAATGAATACGCCCGACCGGCAATTCCGGGTACGCCATGGAACTACGGCTGCTCGCCAATGCCCTCCATCACGCGCTTAATGAGTTGCGGGTCGTAGCGGATACCATTCTGCAAAGCTTTCTCAATCAGAGGACGAACCGCCGGTATGAGACCCATGAGTTTTGCCTTGCCGAGAAGTCCGAGCACTCCCACCACCGTGAGTCCGACAGCCAAGGCAGCCCGACGCCCTTTTCTCTCGTCAATGCAAACCACTGGAACAGAACGCTCCAATGCAAGTTGAATGACCGCCGCCTCTCCTCTATCCAGAGCTGACAACCCTATTGGCGAGATCGGTTCACGCAGCGGACAGACCTTCAGCCAAGTTGGCGAAATTCCGGGATGACCTGCGGCCTCACCCTCATCAAGCTCCAATCGAACGTCTTCCGGGCATACAAAATTGAAAGGAAGCCGCCCCGCAACGTCCAATGCTTCAATACGCGCCAACGTAATCAAAGGACCGGTATTGATTACAATGTGCTCAACCATTGCGTAAGAATTCAAGCTCCGATTCCGCGTCCTCCGCACGAAGATTGCTGATCGACACACCCACTCCGGGCAGAGAAAGAAGAAAATCTACCCGCCCCTTGCCGCACAGGTCGGCAGCCTGTCCCGATGAAAGTCTTCCAAGCTCGTAAAGTTTGGCAGCCAGGAGAAATCCGGCTTCCCGGACAAATTCATCGGGAGTAAGGCTCATGCTGAAGAGCACGTCATCCCCATAATCGATCGTCAGTGTATGCCTCATCACGGCCTCTCCAACTTGACCGGTATCGGCGTGCGGCCGGCAAGCAATGCCGGCTTCCCTTCTACCATCCGTCCTGAGTCCGCTCTTTAAGTATGCCGACTATTCGGCGGATAGGCAAGTACGAAACGTATTGGAGGGCGTGGCACACTGCACCAAGTTTGCTTGCCGAGACACGCTCGGTGGGGGTATCATGGGATTCGTGACCGAATTTTGATTCTGCCGGCTTGAGCACTGCACGTGCCGTAATCAGAAAGAAACCGAGGTATTCCATGGACATCCTGCGTCCCCATATCCCAAAGAAATTGATCGAAGAGTTCTGTCGAAAGCATCATATCCGGAAACTGTCCGTATTCGGGTCGTACTTGCGGGAGGATTTTGGTTCAGAGAGCGACATAGACTTCCTTGTGGAGTTCGATCCCGAACATATTCCCGGTTTGCTTCGGCTCGCCGGAATGGAACGGGAATTGTCCGAAATCTTGGGGGGACGAAAAGTAGACTTGCGGACAGCCCGAGACCTCAGCCGGTACTTCCGTGATCAAGTAGTAGCTTCGGCAGAGGTCCAGTATGCGGAGTGAAGACATCATCCGTGTGCATCACATGTTGGATGCAGCACGGCGAGCCTTGATTCTGAATTATGTATGGTGTACCTGGAATTCTACCTGAATTCACAATCCTACAGGTTCCGATGACGGCACCAGTCGATCGAGAAGCTCTATGAGTTCCGGCACGCTCACAGTGGCAACGGCCCAGACGATCTCGTCTTCGATCTCGCCATACTGATGAGTCAGCAAGTTACGTTGAGCGATGATCTTGCCCCAGGGAATCTCGGGATGCACATCCTGGAATGTCCGTGAGACTCGCTTGGCGGCTTCTCCTATAATTTCTATTCGCCTTTCGACCGCCAGGCGAAGGTCTTCATCGCTGAGATAATCTTGAAGCGTCCTGTTCTTCAGGGCTCTCGATATCCCATGAGCGTGCTGGATCATGTCCAGGAGATAACCGGCATCACGCACATCAGGCAGCATAGATGACCTCCGCGGTGCGCAAGATCTCCCGGCGGCGCAATGGATTCTTGAGGCCTCCTTTAGCAACCAAATCCACATCCCTGCCGAAAACTTCTCTGAGCTCTTCCATCATGTCGATCCAGTCATACAGAGTGAGCCCATGCCCCGGTTGGAGCTCCACCAGCACGTCCACATCGCTGTCCGGCCCGAAATTCCTGCCGACAACGGACCCGAACAGTGATAGCTCTTTCACTCTCCACTTGCGGCAAAACACATCGATGCGATCTCTGGGTATGTCGATAGGATAAGCAGTCATGTGCCTCATCCTCATTCTTGTTATAGCCTGAGCCGAGGCTCCTCGTCGGCGGTTTGGCCTTCAGTCGGCCTCCATCAGGTTATCAGTCTTTCTTGACATTGACAACACTTCGCCATTGGCGCAGGATCGGGGACCACAAGAGCGACGTGACCCGAGGTCGGCCGGGAAGTTCCGGGAGTTCCACGTACACCATACGTAACTCTCTGCAACCGTTCACCGCGATCTCAAGATTCCTCACCCCGTGCTCCCTCTCCAAGGATGGAGAAGGGGTTCCGGTTCCCCTTCCCCAAACTCTGAGCATTACCCATATCCTCGGTCGTTGGACACCGGACTCATGCCCTGAAAGGGCATACTGTGAATAGCCATGGGTTTTAACCCATGGCTGGTCGGCCCCTTCAGGGCCGTTCCCCAAATTGGGTAATGCCGTTTTCCACGGGTTGAAAACCCGTGGCTATTAAAGGTTAGCCCCTTCGGGGCTCCGGCTGGACATCACCTCGAATTGACCGGCTGTTTTCCGGCGATTCCTACGGCGGAGTTCCGGGTACACGGGGAGTTCCACGTACACCATACGTAACTCACCCATACGTCCGATGATCTCGCGGACTCGGCTGCCGTCATCAGTTCCGGATCAATACCCTGGCCGTCACGATCCCTTCCGTATCTTCCACCCTGGCCTCAACCGTTCCCCGTCCGTTCTGCTCCCAATACGTGGCCGCCTCGTTCCTGAATTCCAGACGTGCACGCCCTGAATCATCCAGTCCTGCAACACAGATGTCCCTGAGATCGAAACTCAAGCCGGTGCCCATTGCCTTGAGAACCGCTTCCTTGAGACACCACATGCGTGTCAACTGCAGCCAACGCTCCGAATTGTCACCGGCAGCGCGGATCTCTCCGTCACTGAAGTAGTCCCGTATCCACACGTCGCTTCTCGTCTCGACCTTCTCGACGTCGATCCCCAAACCTGCGAACGCCCGAGGATCGGCCGCGGCTGCAACAGCCAATCCGTTGGAGTGGGACAGCGACACGTCGCCAACCAACACGCCCGGCTGCTCGATGAGTTCCGCTACGGGTTTCCCCTGATCGTCCTGCACGATGCGGATGCTCCGCCCCGCCGGAGCGGCGCCTCCTGATGCCGCCAACAACCTTTGCACGCTTTTCTTGAGGGCAATACGACCGGCAAGCCACTCTGCCGCCCTTTTGGGGACGGCTTTTCGGGCATGCTCCCGGGACTCTTCTTCACTGAGCAGATCGGCCGGCCCGCCTCCCGCACCGGCCTCAAAGTCTTTTGTCACCCGGTCCACGGGCAGCATCTCTTCAAACACCCGCCTTGGAAATCCCGGGCTCTGTTCCAGTTCGATCATTTCCACGCCCTTGAGCGTCACCATGAGATTGCCCTCCGCGTCCCTTATGGTGCCGTCAAACCTCAAGACAACGCGTCCGTCGAGCCCGTCTTGTGCCGTCTCCGCCACGGGAATCAGTTCCCCCCCGTAAGGGACGCCTTCGCGGGAGTGTACCACCGCACGCTCTATGCCAATCGGCAGGGACATGATGCCCCGTGCTTCCATTCCGAGGGCGGCCGCAGCCTGAAAAGCCGCTTCAATCCCTCCGGGAATCGTGTCGGAAAACATCGCTGCCCGTTGTTCGGTGTCGATGTGCCGGAACCTTACGCCTTTACCGCTTCCTTCCACACGGACATGGTCGAGAAACCTGAAGCCGGGCCCATGGAAGAACACCGAATAGATATCGTGAGCCGCGACCCAAACCGACTGGTTCCATGTCTCGGATTCCATGGGGGCCTCTTCGTCGCGCGAGCCGATCACCAGCGTGCATTCGTGATGAAGTCTCGGTGCGCCCACCTTCCGCCCCTGTCGATCCACGAACCATGAGGATATCCGTGCCCGATAGGAAATGTCCCCGTTATCCGTCCCGCCGGTGCGGACGACTTCGATTTCCGCTTCAAAAGGATCGTCCTTGAAGATCTTGAGAGGACTGTGGAAGTGCACATTTTTAAGGAACGCATTGGAAGCACCGGGATGTACTACGGATGCCAAGGTCTTCATCATCTCCAGGCCGCCGACCCCCGGCAGCACCGCAGCCCGGTCGATCCTGTGGTGATCCAACAGCGGATGCGACGGATCCAGGCTCACAACGGCCTTTGCATACTCCCCGGGGATGATGGACACCACACGGGCATGTTGGCCGGCGAGAGTGAGGTCCGTCGGCACCGCGGCGCCGGGGAGTTCGAAAGCGTCTACGGAAAACGGCCCGACCCTGCCGGCGGCCATTACCTCGGCAGACGGCGAATAGCGGCCGATCTCACGCGCCAGGAATCGCACGCCCTTTTCCGGCGTGACAAAGTCGATTCCCGCCTCTTCGAGAGTCTGCTGCACGCTGCCCCTGGTTGCCATGCCGATGTCGGCCCACGGCGCCCAGTCAATGATGGAGGCCTTGCCGTCCATGACCTTGTCCGCCCACCGGAGCAGATGAGCCAGCCCGTCGTTCGCGGCCGAGTAATCGATCTGAGCCATGTTCCCGAATCTTCCTGAAACGCTTCCGAATCCCACAATTCGGCGCGGGGGCAGTTCACGGCGTTCCAAGGCTTCGAGTAGCCGCCGCATTCCTTCCACCTTTACCGAGACCACATTCTCGATCTGTTCGATGGATTTGCTCTTCAGGGCACGGCTGATGTCTATCCCCGCGGCATGAATCACCACGTCGACCCTGCCGCAAGTCTCCGCGACGTCCTGCAATGCCTCATCTATGGCCTTGCCGTCGCGTATGTCCATTGACCGGTAGATGACTTCCGAGCCAAGTTCACGAAGGGCGCTCACGTTGCGGTACGCGTCGGCCTCGGCACGAAGACGCCCGAGTTCCCGGTTCACCGTAACGGGGGTCGGAGCTTTGCCGTCCCGTTTGACGCGCTCGATGATGCGTCCCTTTTCTTCATCCCAATCCTTTTCCGTAAAGGATGCAAGCTGTTCCGCACGGCCGGTAAGTGCCGTGAGGTCAAAGATCACAAAGGTGAGCGGTCGATGTTCGGCCAGGTGTTTCAAGCAGGCTGCGGTGATGCCTCCCCCGCCGCCGCTTGCCAGCACCACGTCGCCCGGATTCACCCCGATGTCTGCAAGTTCCTCCTGCAGAGGAACCAGCCGGATAATACGTAATCCCCCGTCGCTCCCCACTCCGGTCTCCAACGGAAAAGCTTCGTTGAGACTGCGGCCGATGATGGCGCCATATTCCTTCCGAGGAATACCGGGATGCAGGTCCAGCATGCGGACCGTGGTTTCCGGGTACTCCCGGGCAAAGGACTTGGCGGCTCCTGCCATCTCGCCGGCGAGATAGCCTTCCTCCAGAGGACTCTCGAAACCATAGGCGCCGTCTTCGGACACAGCGGCGACGAGAAACACCGGACCCCGGTCAAAGGTGACGGCCGCAGACAGATACAACTGGAAGGTCTTCCGCACCGCGGCCGGGTCGAGTTCGAGGGGAAGCAGGTTGACAATACCTATCCGTCGACCGCCGGACCCTTCAGGTATGACGGGTTCCGCGGTTCTCACGAACCGTCCGTACCCCAGGGACCGGAAAGCATCCTCCACCGCCTGCGCCACTTCGTCGGTTCCACCGACGATGAGCACCTCGTCGGCAGGGATCGGTGCAACCTTTTCAAGATCCGGAACTGCAACGAGGCGTACCTCGAGCAACCGTACCGAATCCTCCACCACGGGCGTCTGCCGGCCCGGGTTTGCCTCTGCGGCTTTCTCCCCCGGAGGCTCCGCCTTCTCCTTCTGTGTGGACTCCCGGACAAACCGGATGATGTGGCTGATCGTCGGAAAATCGGCGATCTTCAGGCCTTCGATCCTTGGAATACCGAAGATCTCCCGCACTTCGGCGATGAACTCCGCCTGTTTCACGGTGTCGATTCCCAGGTCGGCTTCGAGGTCAAGATCCAGGTCGAGCATGTCCGCGGGATACCCGGTCTTGTCGGAGAGAAGAGCGAGGATTCTTGGTTGAACTTCATCCACACCGATATCCAGGTCCTGCACGGTCTGAATGCCCGAAACATGGGCCGCTGTTTCCGGTGTTCCGCCGGCACGTCCGGCCACATGCTCCATGACGAACCCGATGATATGTTCGATTGTGGGGAAATCAGCTATCTTGAGCCCTTCGATTCTTGGGATGTCAAACGATTCCCGCACCTCTGAGATGAACTCCGCTTGCTTCACCGTATCGATGCCCAGGTCCGCCTCGAGATCCAGTGCGGTGTCGAGCATGTCTGCGGGGTAACCCGTCTTCAGCGAGAGCAGCTCGAGGATCCTTTCGCGGACTTCGGTTTCACCGCCGGCCTGCCGGGCCGTACTTCCATGACCTTGCGGGGTCGCAGCTGCGGCGGCCTCCCCGCTTCGGTCGGCGTGTTCCATCACAAAGCCTATGATGTGCTCGATCGTGGGGAAATCAGCAATCTTGATCCCGTCTATGCGCGGAATATCATATGCATCCCGCACCTCCGAGATGAACTCGGCCTGCTTTACCGTGTCGATGCCGAGATCGGCTTCGAGATCGAGTCCGGTGTCCAGCATATCCGCAGGATATCCGGTCTTCGCGGCAAGGAGCGCCAATATGGAATCCCTGATCTGCTCCGGGCCTCTCTTGCCGCCTTCACCGCCCGTCCGGACAACCGAGGGATCCGCGGTCTTTCTTTCCGGACGGCTCTCGCCCACCTGTTCCGAAACGCGTTGCGCCACTCTGAGGGTGCGGTGCTCAACCGAAACAACCGGGTCGGAATAGCCCGTGACATCCCTCAACCAGTCGCGGTGAGAAGTGAGATCCGTGATCCGGTTTTCGTCCCGGCTCGTCACCTTGTACAGTGACATCACGATCTGGGAGCCGAACCCTGCGGCAAGCCTCAGTGCGTAGTTCACCTCACACGTGCCGCCGCCGCTCAGGTTCAGATCGGCAAACTCAGGATCGGGTTGCCTCAGATTAGGGATGGGCGGGAGCATCCCTTTCTGCAGACATCGTACGGCCACAACATCCTCGACGCCGACCCCCATGGTATGTCCCGTGAAGCCCTTTGTATTGGCGATGGGGATTCTACGCGCATTGTCGCCGAATGTCTGTCTCAATGCACGGATCTCCGCGGATGCACTGCCTCCGCGCTTTGGAGAGTAGGTCTCATGGGACATGAAAAAGACGTCCCCGGCGAGGTCGGCGCGGGAACGCCCGCTCTGGAATTCCCATTTGGAAATGAGATCCTCCATGGTGGAGCAAATGTGGTCCACATCCAGACGGGTGCCGTGAAAAGCGCTGTTTGCGCTGACTCCGGCTTCTATTGATGCAATGGGGTCCATGCCCCGCCGTTCCACCAGATCGGAGCTTTCCACCACCAGTCCCACCGCCGCGGAACCCAGGATAAGACCATGGCGCCGATCGTCGAAAGGCAGAGC
This sequence comes from Pseudomonadota bacterium, assembly GCA_043806215.1. GTDB lineage: Bacteria > Desulfobacterota > Desulfomonilia > Desulfomonilales > Desulfomonilaceae > JAVHLK01. The sequence continues at coordinate 12,272 of JAZDHD010000059.1, forward strand.
GGCTTCACTCACGTTTCCATTTGTCGTGGCGGCACCCATTGCCAGGAATCCGGAGCCGATCCACGGTAGAAGCGTCCTGCCGGCAACATCGTCCGCAGCCACTACGAGGACCCTCTTGGCCTGGCCGCTGCGGATCCAGTCCCGGGCAACCAGTATGGCCTGGGTAGTACTGGCGCATGCGGCATCGACATGACTGTTGGGACCTTGGGCTTTGATGAACTGGGCCAGCTGCCCTTGAGCCATACTCATAACCCTGAAAAGGAAGTCCCGGTTGAACGCGTAGAGCTCTTCGGGGTCGGCAGGGCTCAACTGAGAAAACTCCCGGGTGAACCATCTGGTGACCCGTTCCTTTTCCCGGTCGTCACGAATCCGCTCCACGAGCCCGGTGTAGAAATCGATGAGCCTTCGCTTTGCCCCCGAACCGTACCTCGCCTCGGTCCCGCGGGTCACCTCGTCTACCAGTGAGGCCATACCGGGGAACGCGGAGGCGAAGATCACGCCGGTTTCTTTCCTGAGAGAAGGAGGCAAAGCCCAGGAATCCGGCAACTCATGCCCCGTGCTGGTCTTTCTGGTCTGAAGCGCCAACGGTATGCCGGCGTCCTTGAGCGCCTCGATTCCGGCCACGATTGCCATGCGGGTCGTGACGTCCATTGTTTTGACGATTCGCTCGTCAACATCATACTCCCGAATAAATTCCTCTTCGTTGAATGTCCCTGCAAGCTTGATGACACCGGAAAGATCGGTGACCGTCAGCAATTCGGCCTCTCCTGCCGGTCCCTTGTGGAGGCGCTCGACATTCTTCTCCAGCATGCTCCGGCGACCGTCTTCCGGCACTTTCTTTATGAAGTTCCGGCCCAGTATGAGGTCGTCGAGAGTTTCCCGGTCAAAGGGAAAACGCTCGTCGCTGGGCAGCCCCGCTGAAATCCCGCTTATGACGGGCGGTTTGAAGTCCATGCCTTCAGATTTGACCTGTCGGACCGTCTTCTCCATGGGCAATACGTTCTTGACAAAGGTTTCGTAACCCGACTTGATCAGATTCTTGATCGGCTCGCCCTGCAGCTCGAGAAACCTCTTGAACTCGGCTTTGGATGCGATTTCCCTGATTTCGGCATCCACAAGTCCTTCCAGAATTTCCGGAAACCCCTCGGCCTGCGGTTTCTCTGCCGGAGGTCCGGCCGCGACGGGGGGCACGACTCTCAGCTCGGGCCTTTTCGCGGATGAAGCCGGTTCACGGGATTCGTCGAGTCCATATGCCCCGCTGAAATTCACGGCCATGCCCTCGGCTGCGAGAGCCGAGAGTGTTTCCATGAGCTGGATGAGTCCCCCCTTCTTGGGGTGATTCGTAGGCAGCGCAATACAATCATTGGACAGCGTGTCCAGCGCAAGATTGGTCATTACTCGCTTGGGACCGCATTCCACAAAGATCCTAATGCCTTCGCTGAACATACGCCGCATGGATTTCACCCATTCCACCGGCGCGGCAAACTGCTTGCCCAAGAGATCCCGGATTCTCCCGGGAGCCGCAGGACCCACGGGGTAGAAGTCTCCGGTCACATTTGAGAGCACCGGAACCTTCGGCGGGTTGAGGGTGAGGCGCATCAGGGTCTTCATGAACGGATCTCTGGCCGGAGCCACCACCCCTGAGTGGAACGCGGCGGAGACAGGGATGAGCACCCCTTCCAGACCGCGGGCCTGAAAGAGTTCGCCCGCCTTCTTCACCGCTGCCGTGTGGCCCGATATTACGGTCTGTCTCGGAGAATTCTTGTTCGCAGCTACGACATAGCCGTCAACCTCGGCCAGGACTTCTTCCACCAACCGTGCATCGGCAGGGATACTCATCATCAGGCCGGGATCTTCGATGCTCACCCGTGCCATCTCCCGGCCGCGCACGGCAACAGCCTCGAGCGCGTCACGGAAAGAGAACACTTCCGCCGCGACGCATGCGGCATATTCACCGAGAGAGTGGCCGGCGACGGCAACGGGGTGCACGCCCATCTGCGCCAATAATCTGAAGAGTGCGGTGTCCGCGGTCAGGATCAGCGGTTGCAGGATCTGAGTATCCCTCATGGGATCGGGTTGGTGTTCTTTGGACGGCTTCGCCGAATCCTCCGAGGGAAAGGTGATCGAGGTTGCCGAAGAAAGTCCCAAGGAGGTAAGGATCTCGTCGGCTTCTTCAAAGGTTTTCGCCACTACCGGAAAGCGTTGGGCAAGATCACGGAGCATGAACGGATACTGGGAACCCTGTCCCGGAAAGAGAAATGCCGCACCCGCTCCGGCCTTCTCCGGCTTTCCCTTGGAGATGTGAATTCCCCGTGCGGGAAAGAACGACTGCTTTCCGGGATCATTCAGCCCTTCAAGAATAAGCTCGAGCTTCTTGGCTGCGGTTTGCGCGTCGCCGGCTGCAAATCCGCACCGCAGGGAGAACCCGGACACATCGTTTTGAAGGCTCTTTGTCAGCCTCGGGAACGTAACGGGGTTCAATTCCTCCAAGATACTCTTGATCCGGCCGGCGAGATCACCGGGATCGTCGGCCCCCATTACCCAGGCCTCGCCATGTTCCTGCATCCCCCGAGGACAAGGCCAACCGGGAGGCGAAAACTTGACGGTTTCCGGGGGCCGCTTCGTTGAGGAGACAACCTTCAGTCCCGGTACGTGCTCCTGCACGAGCACATGAAAGTTGGTGCCTCCGAAGCCGAACGCGCTCACGGCCGCTCTCCGGGGCCGGCCCTGGGGAGATTCCCAGGGCAACGGCTCGGTGAGAAGATTTAACGGAGAGGTTTCCCATTGGATGCAGGGGTTGGGATGCGTCACATTGATCGTGGGAGGCAGCGTGCGGTGATACAGACTGAGCACGGCCTTGATGATTCCCGCTGCTCCCGCGGCGGCCTTGAGGTGTCCGATCTGAGATTTCACCGATCCGATACCCACGGACTTTTCCGGTGCTTCGATCTCTCTGAAAAACCTGTCCAACATGATCAGTTCGGTCTTGTCCCCCACCGAAGTGGATGTTCCATGAGCCTCGATGAGGCCCACGGTTCGGGGATCCCAACCGGCCGATTCGTAACAGGCGCGCACGGCCCGCTCCTGGCCGGCCTCGTTCGGAGCGGTAATCCCTTTACCCCGACCGTCCGAAGACGAACCGGTGTCCACAATGGTGGCGTAGATTCTGTCGTTGTCACGAACCGCATCGGAGAGGCGTTTCAGGATCAGGATACCGACTCCCTCTCCCATGACGAAGCCATTGGCCTTCTCGTCGAAGGGCCTGCTGCCGTCGGGCGACAGCGCTCCTATCTTGCAGAATTTAATGTATGACGACGGGTGCATGGCGGCATCCACCCCACCGGTAACTGCAAAGTCCACGGTACCATCCCTCAGCGCGGCCACGGCATTCATGACTGCAGCCATGGACGAAGCGCAAGCCGCATCCACCGTGAAATTAGGCCCTTCGAGATTGAATACGTTTGCTATCCGACCTGATATGACGTTGGGCAATTCACCGGGGAGAGAGTCTTCAGTAATCTCCGGCAGTCCTTCGAGGTACTTTGAACGGAAATCCTCTACAACGGAGTTCCGGGTTTGAGGATCCAGATCGAGACACTCGAACGCACCTTCCAGGCAGGCCAAAGTGCGGGGCAGCGATACACGCTCGGCATACTTGTCCGTGTTCTCACCGCCCATACTGTTGCCCAGAATGATCCCCACCCTCCGGCCTTTCAACTGCTCCGGAGACAGCCCGGCATCCATGAGCGCGTCGGCCGTGCACGTGACGGCCAACTGCTGGGTACGGTCCATCTTTCGCGCAACGGAAGGCGGAATGCGGTATTTAAGCGGGTCAAACCGGAAGTCCCGCACAAATCCCCCGATACGCGTGTAGGTCTTGTCGGGAGCCTTGGGGTCCGGATCGTAGTACAGGTCGGTATCGCCCCATCTTTCCGCGGGTACCTCGACGATTCCACTGCGCCTGTTCATGATGTGATCCCAGTAAGACTCGGCGGAATCCGAACCCGGCAGGCGCAAACCGATGCCCACCACGGCTATGGGCTCCTTGCGGTGGAGCACTTCCATAACCGTTTCCCGTTCCATAAGATCGACGGCGCTTTCGGCAACCGAATCCTGCGCCTGTGCGGTGCCCTCGAAAATGCGGCGCCCCTCTTCAATGATCTCCGAGTGGAGTTGCGCCACGGTAGTCGGTTTGTTCAGAACGGAAACCACCTGTCCCATGAGATACAGACCTCGCTCAAGCTGCTCCTCCGGGGTAAGATCGCAAAATACGGGGCAGTCGAACGTTGCCGTGGCCGGATCGATGGCACAACCCTTGGATGCGAGTCTAAGAGCCCCCAGGTTGTCCTTTTCGTAGAGTTCCTTCCGTTCTCTCAGGGAAATCTTCTCCCTAAGGCGATCCTGCTCCCTCTCAAGGATCTTGCGTGCCATGGGGGAACCCGCGGTCCTCGCCTTGGTATTGACGGTCCGGCCGACAACAACCGTCCGGCCGCTCTCCAGGGTGAGGCTTCTGTACGTGGGCGTAATGGCGCACGTGGCGACCGCTTCATCACAGGTGAGATATGCGGTTCCCATTTGCAGACCGACGTTGAGCCCTTTCAGGCCGTCCACCATGCCGGCTATGAAGGCACCGGCTCTCCCCGACGCTATGCCGCCGGCGAACAGGACCGTAACCTCATCGAGATCAAGACCGTTTGCAGAAAAGCGCTCCAGCTCGTCCAGGTTGGCTCCCCAGAGAGTGAGACTTCCCAGATTCCCGATGTGGCCCCCGGATTCGCTTCCCTCGAACACAAATCGCCTGAGACCGCTTTTCAGTGCCTCGACGAGTACGGCCGGGGCCGGGCAGTGAAGGTAGCATCGGGTTCCCATATCTTCGATCCGCCTTGCGAGGTCGGGACTGCCGGCAGCCAATATGGCAAAAGGCGGCGGATTCTCCTTCATGATTTCCAGGTGGCCTTCGTAACACGCGCGGTTCACCTCAAGGCCGATGAGGCCCACTCCATACCGGCCCTCGGTCTTTTCCGCCGCAAGCTCCAGAGCCTCTCGCGCCATGGGCTTCGGCATGTTTCCCATCGCGAGAAAGGGAAGGGCTCCCGCCTGTACGACGGCAGCAAGGAAATCGGGATTGTCGCTTACATGGGCCATGGGGCCTTGTACGAGCGGCAAGCGGGTGCCATGGGATTTGGCCGTACCCGATCCCTCGTGAAACGGCCATGCGCCCCGACTTGCGGTCATTCTTTCGTGAAAAGCCCGTACAACGGCGCTCGCGGAACCATGGTCCCGTGCAAGGCTTTGGGCCGTACCAATGTCTTCGGAGAGCGGCAGCAGTCCGGCATCGGCATCCGGATTGGAGACCGATTTCTTGAGAGCCCCGCGCAATTTTTCCGTGAACGCCTGCATTTCCTCCGGAGCAACGGACTCCTCTTCTTTGCGGAGATCGCGTACCATTCGGGTGCCGACCCGGGAATAGACGCGAAGCTCGATTTCGGAGCCTTCGGCGAGGGTGAGCGTGCAGGGCAGGCCCAGTGACGAGAGGAAGTCCTTGAGGTGCTGCTCCAGCGCGGAACCTCCGGTCAGAAGCAAGTGCACGTCCAGCACCACTCCCGCAGCCCCCGCGGCTGCGGCCCCCATTGCCGTACGGAGTCCTACGCCGCCTTGAAGAAAGACGGGTAGATCCACGGCATCGAGAACATCCTGAAGGAGCACTAATCCACTGGTCTGGCTTACCCACCCGGGGCCTTCGTTTCCTCGGGCGATCAAACCCGCCGCTCCCGCCTTGTACGCAGCAATTGCCCCGACGGAATCTCCCACCTCCACAAGAACCGGTACGGGAAGGCGGCTCAAAAAGCCCTGCTCCAGCTCCGATACCTTCCCGGCGTCCTCGATGGGCACCAGGGCAAGCTCCGTATTGGGTTCCCAAGAGCAGCGGCGAAGCTCTTCCAGAGGGATCCGTACACCATGAGGCGTGTCGTTGGAAACGGCGAAGCGTGCGGGTCCCGACGTGGCATGGTCAATGATTCCCAGCCCTCCGGCTCCGGACACCTCTTCAACGAGGGCCGGGCCGCAGTTGTACGGCGGGTTAACGTAGAGTACCGGTATGTCCCGATTGAAAAGCTTGCGCAATGTCATGAAATCACCTTCAACGTATTGCTTGTCTCGTCGGCACGAGGTTGAACCACGAAGCCGTAGAAGAGGACCTCGGTGACGGTGTCGATTTCGTCCACAAGAGACCCCTCTCCTCCATCGTGAAGCCATTTCTGTATGACCCCGTTCAGAAAACCTATGATTCCGTAGAACACCGTGAAGTAATTCATCTGCTTGAGATGCCCGCTTCGAGATGCTTTCCAGCAGCGCCTCTTCAGACCGGGTAAAGCCAGAATGAGTTCGTTGATGAATTTCTCCGAAAACTCGGTTCCGAAATCCTTGTGTTCCTGGATAATTACCTTGAAAAAAGCCGAGTTCTTTTCAAAGAAGCTGAGGTACATCCTGATCACACTTTCGATGATCTTAAGGATGTCGTCCTGTTGGGACAGGTCCTCCCGGGCAAGTTCGACGAATTCCGTCATCGTATCTTCTTTGAGTGCCGTGAAAAGACCTTCCTTGGTATTGAAGTACCGATAGACCGTGCCTTTGGCTATTCCCGCCCGTTCCGCTATGGAATCAATGGTGGAGGGATGGAAGCCTCTCTCGGAGAATTCCTCCAATGCAGCCTGGAGGATACTCGTCCGGGCGTCCTTCTGCTTTCGCCTCTTCTTCGTGTCCCGCTCCGTAGGACGCTGTAAACTCTGAAACAAGAGATCCTCGAGAAGCGTCTCGCGGTCGAGCTTATAAGAACCGGCCGTGTCCAGGACGCTGCGGTACAGTTCCCTCAAGAGCGTGTCCGAATAGATCGGGGAGGCCGCAATGGCCTTGGTGGTTTTCTCGACAAACCGGAGGGCGGTCTCGCTCAAGGAGGAGTCGTCCCTTGACTTCTTGTCCAACTCTTGTTTGAGTAACTCCACCAGTTCGGGGACGGCGAACGTGTCCTTATGTGCCTTTGTTTGGGAAACAATGAGTTGGATTTCTTTTTCGTAGGGCTCTTTCATGGCAACCTCGTCGGGAACCGCAATGGTCGGTCGGAATAGAAAGTGACTGACCGGTTCGTCATTAGTTTCTTACCGAACGAGTCCGTGCCGTGTCAAGGCTTTT
>JAZDHD010000060.1:0-10317 GCA_043806215.1 Pseudomonadota bacterium
GAGGTAATTATTACCGGATTGGGCTTCAAGGTAATCATCGCCCTCCTCTCCGAACAATCGATCGTCCCCGGGTCCGGAAAACAGGCGATCATCGTCCGCTCCCCCGTAGACCGTGTCCGCGCCGTCTTCGGCGTAGATTTCGTCTTGGCCCGGGCCTCCGAACAGGGTATCCGCGTTCTCCCGACCGAACAATACATCGTCACCCGCCCCGCCGTCCATCAGATCCTTATCGGCCGTGCCCACAAGGTAATCGTCGGTGTCCGTGGGCGTCGCCGCGATCTGCTGCATCATGGCAACATCCCAGACCGTGCCGTCGGCAAACCGCACCTGCTCGATCTTGAATGCGTCGCCCGCGAACCAGTCCTTCATCTGCAGCGTGTCGTCGCTTCCGTCGATGGAAAGGAACAGGTCATAGCCGCCCGCTTTGAGCGAAACATTGCCCGGCAGCACGTCCGGGCCGAGACGGATCTTGTCCAAGTTGCCCGCGGTTGTGTCGACGTCCGTGATGACGTCATGACCGTAGCCGCGGTCAAAGGCGTAGGTGTCGCTGCCGAAGCCGCCGTCCGCATAATCGTCGTCCGTGCCGGGATCCAGGAAATCATCGCCCGCGTAACCGGATAACCGGTCCGAACCGGCGTACCCTTGAATGGTATCCGCTGACGCGTAGCCCCGCAACAGATCGTCCGCAGGCGTGCCTTGCAGCATCATCTGTTCCACCGTCGCCACGTCCCACACCGTACCGTCGCCGAAGCGCATTTCCTCAATCTGCCGGCCGGCAGAATCATCCCGAAACCAGTCCTGAATGGTCAGCGTGTCCGTGGTTCCGGATATGGAAATCACCAGGTCGTCGAGCTCACGTTTGAGCCCAACGTCGGCAGCGGCGATGCCGGCATCGAGCACAACCGCATCGGAATTGCCCGGGGTGGTATCGTTTTCGATAATGGTGTCGCAACCCGAGCCGCTCCCGAAGCGGTAGGCGTCATCGCCCAAGCCGCCCATGAGCAGATCGCTGTCCGGCCCGCCGTCGAGCAAATCCTGTCCCGGCCCGCCATACAGTTCATCCGCATGGTCCCCGCCAAGCAGCGTATCCGCACCGTCCATACCGAGCAACCGGTCCTTGCCGGCATACCCGGCGAGGGTATCCGCCGAGGCATACCCGATCAACAGATCGTCTCCCGGAGTCCCCTGCAGAGCCATTTGCTTGACAGCGTCCACGTCCCATAGGGTGCCGTCCGAGAATTGGATCCGCTCGATCTGCCATTCCGTAGAGTCATCCAGGAACCAATTATGCACGGTGAGCGTGTCGCCTGTGCCCACAAGGGCCAGCACCAGGTCGTCGTCCACATGCCGCACATTCACATCGCCAACAAGGATGTCTTCGGCCAACACAATCGTATCCATGTTGCCGGCAACGGCATCCCGGTCGAAGATCTCGTCTTGGCCGTAGCCTCTGCCGAACAGGTAGGAATCGTTGCCGTTGCTCACTTGCGGGTCGAACCACTTATCCTTTATCTCATGCATGGTCCCGCCGTAGAGGAGATCGTTGTCCGCACCGGGGTCGAACGTATCGTCTTGCTGCCCCCCGAGGAGGGTATCCGCTCCGTCCCCTCCTATGAGAAGATCCGCACCGGCCTCACCCTCGACCCAATCGTTACCGGGTCCCGAATCAATCGTATCATCACCATGACGGCCATACAAGCGGTCTTCGCCCTCATACCCGTTCATGGTATCAGAAGTTGGATAGCCTTTGAGGTAGTCCTTGCCCGGCGTTCCCTGAATCGCCAGATACTTGATGTCGTCGACGTCCCACACGGTACCGTCGGAGAATTCGATCCGCTCGACCCGGTATTCGGGCGAATCGTTCCAATACCAGTTTTCCACAACAAGTGTATCGCTCGTATCGTTGATGGTAAGCTTCAGATCGTCCCCCCATTGCCTGATCACGACATCATCCGGTGCGATGTCGTCCGCCAATTGAATGACGTCCAGATTGCCTGCGGTGGTATCGCGGTCGATTATGGTGTCCTGTCCGTAGCCGCGGTCGAAGAGGTACGTATCGTTGCCGTTGGCATCATCCCCGTACCATTGCGTGGTCTTGACACCGCCGTAGAGCGTGTCGCTCCCGGGGCCGGGATCGAGGAAATCCGCTCCAGATCCTCCCATCAGAATGTCATCGCCCTCCCCGGAAATCAATGTATCATTGCCGGCCTCGCCGAATAACGCATCCGCACCGGAACCGGAGTCGACGAAATCGTCCCCGCCCCGCGCATAGAGCGTATCGTCTGAGCCGAAACCTTCCATGGTATCCGCACCGGAGAAGCCGAAAATAGTGTCCGATGAATCGGTGCCCTTCACCAGCATGACCCGGATGGTCGCGGTATCCCAGACTGTGCCGTCGGCAAAGGTGATGATCTCGATGCCATGAGTAGGGATTTCGTTTTCCAGCCAGTCGATGACGGTAATGGAATCGCCCGAGCCCGCAATGCTGATTTGAAGATCAGAACCGGGATGCGACAATCTAATGTCCTCCACGAGAATTCCTTCCTCAAACTCGATTGTGTCCATATTCCCCGGCGTGGTATCCATGTCATGAATGGTGTCCTGACCGAAGCCGGGGCCGAACCGGTAGGTATCGTCGGCGGAGCCCCCGTCCAGGTAATCATCGTCCAGGCCGCCTATGAGGATATCCGCATCGTCCTCACCGGCGAGCCGATCCGCACCGGCGCCCCCGATGAGCGTATCCGCACCGGGGCCTCCGTATAACCGATCATTGTCGTCATCCCCGTGAAGCGTATCGTCGGCTCCCAGCCCGTAGATCCCGTCTGCACCGCCTAGCCCGCTGATCACATCGGCGCCGGTACCTCCATAGATCACATCCGGGCCGTCGGTGGGCGCATACGCTATTTCTATCATGTCCGAGTCGGTCCAGACCGTGCCGTCCATGAACTGGATTTGTTCCACACGCCTCAGTGTCGAGGATGCCAGATACGGGGAGAAGAAGCCTTGAACGGTAAGAGTATCGGACGTGCCCTCAATCGACAGGACAAGGTCGTAAACCGAACGTTTCAAGGTGATGTCATCAGAAGTGAGGTGGCTGCCAAGCCATATGGTGTCGATGTTGCCCTCGGTTGAATCGATATCGATGATTGTGTCGTTTCCGGATCCGATCCGGAAGATATAGGTATCATTTCCGGATTCCCCATAGAGAACATCCGTGCCGGGCCCTCCGTCCAATATATCCGCTCCAGGACCTGACCATATGGAATCGTTACCGCCGCCTGCGACAATGATGGAATCCCCGTTCCCATTGGCCAACTTTTCGTTACGATCCGTTCCGTAGATCGCGTCGTCCCCATCCAGGCCGTTTATCCAGCCGTCGCCCTGGGTCGCACTGCCTTGAACAGCGTCCGAGTTCCATGTTCCAAACATATGGGGATAGTACCAGCCATCCGGCGACTGACCGAGTTGGTTGTAAACCGGCAGGCCGCCGGTGTCGAACACCCAGGCGAGGTCGGGATCGATTTCGATCATGTGCTCACGGAAGGTGAGGTAGCAGCCCGGCGAGCAGGACGAAATACCCCGAAGCGATCGGGCGAATTCACTTAGAGTTTCTCTTCCCTGTACAGGATCGGCGTTAAGCTTAGCCACGATTTCCGGGACTACATCGCTAAAATCCGTCTTGAGTAGTTGTTCGTCTTGGTCCCACCCATAGTCTATCTTGTCGTAAAGACTCTTGAGATGAGTTTGCGCCATGAGATGGGCATAAGCATTTTCATAAACCTCTCGATATGACTCCTTAAGGTACACTGAGGCTTCGTACGTCGGGTCTGAGCCATTTGTCCCGACAAAGGACCGTCCAAAGAGTCTCTCCAAGACTGCGAGTTCGCGGGCATCCACATTGGGCCCTCGGCTCGCAGGGTCTATGTGCTCAACCCCCGCCTGTTTGATGAGAATCTGGTGGGTTAGCGCTTCACGACCTGCGCAATCAATGGTGCTGATAAATTGCTCCACAAGAGACTTCAGTTCACCAGACGTGTCCCGCACCATTGCCTGATGGAGGTCGGACACTACACCGTACCCCTGAAGGTCGGGAAGCGACGCTATGCTTTCCGGAGCCTCAAGCCATTCGGTGGTAACCCTGAAGGTTGGATCAAGCTGAAAGCTGAACTCAGCTGCCTCTCCAATAGTACCGTCAACCCTCTCAAAACTACCGACCCTAGTTCTGATATTTCCGTTCACGTCAGTGGTGGAGACTGGATAAGAATCAACATTGATTGCCGTGATCCCGAATTCATCAAGTGTATGTAACTCTGTTTCGAAGCATAGCCCGTCACTGCCAACGTCCTTCCAGACTTTGATTTCCGAGAATGCTTGATCTTCTGCGCCTAGGGTCCCATCCCCATTCTCGTCGAGGTCCTCCAATGCTGCAAACCCGTTCCTTGCAAACGCGCCGTCCTTTAGGCGCGTGCGATCACCGAACAATTCCATTCCATCGTTGATGATGCCGTCGCCGTTTCTGTCCCGGACCAGCAATCCGTCCTCGTCGTCAACCCACGAAGTCCGTTCGGCAAATCCGTCGCCGTCGTAGTCGAAGTAAGCGCAGCTTGTTAGACCTGTGGTTACAATGCCGTTTCCGTTGAGGTCCAGCACCAAAGGATCAGGGGGCTGGGGCAAGGCGCCTGCGCCTGCAGCCGCTCCCCATCCACCGTATCCAGGAGGTGACCCTCCATCATCACATTCGACGACATTCTCGTATGAGGCTGCCCATTCTTTCGTCCAGCCGCTGGCCACGGGATCCTGAGGCACAGCATCAGCCCCCCCCACGCCGCCGCCTGACGCCGCCCACCCAACTTCAAACTGGATTACAAAATCCTGAACAGCATAACCGACATCAGTTAACGTACCCAATACCTGTCTCACGTCAACATGCTGTGTCTCGTACAGACCGGAAACGAATTCGATATGCAGTATCCTCACATAACGACCATCGGCATCTTGAATGATTATCTCCCCATATTCTTCGTTCAATTTGACAATAGTGCCGTCCAGCGGACTGAGCACCCCCAGGCGTGCATCTCTTTCATAATCATTTGCCGCTATACTGTGTTGGATGGTCTGGCCACGTAGAGGTCCAACTTGTTGTACAAGTGTGCTCGTTCCAGAATTGTGCTTGTCATCGAAACCATTAATTGCGACACCGTAATCCGTAGTGAAGTCAATTTCCTTTCCGTAGCTTGCTATAACTTCTAGGCGCGGAGCATCACAGCCGGGTAGCATTGTCTCCACGAAGCACTGTAACGTCCTTTCAAACCCGTCTAACCTTTCTCCATCAGGGTTGTGTAGGAGGACTTCATTCTCAACCAATGGTACCTGGTATTCACGAAACCGATATAAGTAGTCGGAAGGGTATGTTCTATTTGCGTCATTCCCTTCCCTGTTTTCGATGATTAATCTGCGAGTGCCTTCTGCACCCCCTAGCCACGCTGCGGCAAGCAGGCCTCCAGTACTAACCTGAAACCACTGACCATCCCGATTCTGTCTCCAAGATCCGATTATCGGACCGGCCTGAGGGTTCCCATTCTGATCTAGCGGCTGGAAATCATTCCCGTAATTCCCCGTAGCCCAGCTACTAATCTGGTTCCAATTATATCGCATAGCGATATCGCAGGCTTTGTCCTGAGCAAGCTCAAATTCGAGATAGTCGAATTCACTGAAGACATTGTGCTTTCCAGTGAAGTCACCGATCCAGTCACAGACCTCGAGATATCTCGCATAATGAGGGTCATTCCCGTAGTATCCTATTGAGTTCAGGAGACTTTCACCAAACTGATAAGCTCCTAGGTACATCTGGGGATTAGTCCCCCCATAGCGATCAGTGTAATCGCCCTCCAGACCCATCAGAAGATTCCGGAAGTCCCTATATACCTGATAATACACATTCAGAAACATGGCCTTCCCCTTTCGTCTCTAGTTCCCAACTCTGCGCCTGCCAGGACGACCGGGTTGCCACCGTCGCCTGGCAAGATTGTTCGTCCTCCTGGTCACCTTAGGTCTACTAGCCTCCATTTCATCGCCCGGGCATCAAATATCCATGTCGAGGTTATCGTTGGCTGCTTGGAGCCATAACAAGTCAACCTCTTGACCAGCGCATCATACCGCTCGCCATTGAATCTCCATACGATGCTGGTCACGGGCACTTCGGTTCGCGAAGACGATCCGGTGATTCTCGAATTGTACTGCACAGCAAGATATGCCGGACCCAACTGCAGGTCGCGAAAGCTGCGTTTCTTTGTGCCCAGCACTTGCATTTGGTCAACGGACAGAATGTTCACAATCTGCTTCCATCCGTTGTCGCTGTCACGCGTCAGAATGTAAAGCGGACAACCTCTCGCTCCACACTGATCAGGCTGATGCAAAGAAACCAAGATCTCGTTCTCACCATCATCGTTAAGGTCCCGGAGTGCGATTCCTATTCCTCTCTTCTCAGTTATCCCGAGGGTCTTCTGAGCGACGTCGCGTTCTACAGAGAACCCTTGTGAATAGCAAAAGGTGACAGGTTTTCTCTCTGTTTCAAAAATCGACTCAATTTCTGATTCGTCCAAAGCGTCTTTTGCTCCAGCTTGCGGTAAGTCGTTCACCAGTGCAAGGATAACGAAAAGCGAGAAAATCAGCACCCCGGTCCGCTTGAGTGATGACTTGTAAACCTTGTGAACATCGTTTGCATTCTGCAAAGCAATCGAACAACCTATGTTCGGGATATCACTCATTGGAGCCCTCCTTTCACAACATGCGAAGATTCAAGCACTATTCCTTAGCACCGGCGTTCTCGAGGATTTCCACAATTGTCTCGTCTGCATTCGCCTTTGCGTAATGGAGCGCTGTCCGCCCGTCGGCGTCTCTTGCGTGGACGTCGGCATGGTTGTCGACCAGCAATTTCACGACCTCCGCGTTCCCCTTGAAGGAAGCTACAATCAGTGCCGTCCAGCCGTAATCGGTTCTAGCATGAACGTCGGCACCGTTTTCGAGCAAGACTTTCACTAGCCTGGCATATCCTCCAAGAGACGCCCACATAGGTGCTGTCCAACCATATATGGATCTCATGTTGACATCGGCGTCGTTGTTGAGGAGTACGTGTACGGCATCTAGGTGACCTCCTCGCGTTGCGGCTACGAGCGAGGTGAATCCAAAACAATCTTTTAAATTGATGCCGGCCGTGCTTCTCTTCAAGAGTTCTTTCACAACGGTAGCGTGACCGTTCTCACTCGCCCATGCTAAGGCAGTCCCTCCACATCGGTCCTTTTTATCCACATTGGCGCGTCGTTCAAGGAGCAACTTAACCACTGAGGTGTGGCCATTTTCCGAAGCGATCATGAGGGGTGTCCTGCCGTTCTTGTCGCACGAATCCACCCCCGAGCCGTCATCCAGGAGCAGTTTTATCACGTCAGTGTGGCCGTGGGCAGAGGCCTGCATCAGTGGCGTCCTGCCACGCTCGTTTGTCGCCTCCACGTCAGCTCCGTAGCGCAAGAGTAGTTTCAACACCTGGTCGCGAGCATGCTCGGCTGCCTCGCTCAAAGCGCTTTCACCTCTCGCGTCTTTGGTGTTAACGTTAGCCCCCTTTTCCAGGAGGAGTTTCACCACGCGTGTCTGCCCTGTGGCAGATGCACGTTGTAGAGCCGTCCAGCCGGGCGGCACTTTGTCGTCTATCCCAGCACCGTTGGCTAAGAGCAGCGCCACTATTTGCAAGTGCCCTCGACTTGCAGCCAGTATCAGAGCCCACTGCGCACACAAGCCTTTCGTCGCGACATGTCGGTCCTTTGCCAGAAGAAACTCCACAACCTCAAGCCATCCCTTCTCGGCGGCCTCTTTCAGAAAACGCCCGCCGATCTCACGAATGTCCAATCCTTGGTCGAGTGCAGATCTAATCTTTGAAAGTGCTTCAGTTCGGGCTGCCTGGTCATCTGTGGTGCTTATCCGACGGGGAAACACCTTGACCGTGTGAGCGAGTTTTGTACCGTTTGGGTCGCTGTAATTCACCTCAACCACGCTTTGCCATAGGTGAGTACGATTGGGCACGAACACCGTCTCCTTACCGAGGCCGATAGTTATCACTTTGATGGATCCCTCAACCGTGATCCGAAGGTTGAGGGATTTCGGCGAAGAGCCAATCACCTCGCCCCTTATGGTCTTCAGTCTGTGCTTTGTCTCGTCAGTCCCGCATTGTGCGGTCGCGAGATCCTTGTTCCTGAATCCTTCGAAATCTAGCGCTGCATTAAGGCCTTCTCCGTAGAAATGAGCAAGTTTGTCAGGTTCACTTGCTAGCTGGCTCAGACCCTTGCAGGAAGCTGCTGCGGAGAGTTGAACACAAGCAGTATCGAGGTCTCCTGCAATCAAAATCTTCGGCAGCAAAGACAGGACAACAACGTGAAGGAGGACGGATTTGGTGGCTGGCGTTATGCGTCCAGTTTTCATGAGAAACCTCCACAGTCTATACTATGAGTGCCTCTTCCTACATTATTCCAACGCTAGGATAGGTCTGTCCGACCGTCAAGACTTCGCCTCATCCGGCTTAGAAGCTGTCTGCGGCTCAGCCTATTGTGGCTGGCCTGCCGTCCGGCCCGCGCCAATGAACTCAGACTCTTGGTCAGCGCGCTGTGAAGCGCTCTGGCCTGAAGATGAGAAAGATAGATCTGACGATCGTACATCTCTACGACCTGGCCCTGACCATTTTCATCCGTGACAGGGGTGATTTTCCCGAGGGCACCGGAACCCAATGAGCCTTCGAGAGGCATGGAGGCGCATGTCATCATGCGCGTTCCTGGAACGAGTGTGCATTCTTGATAGTTATGGCAGTCAAATGGTGGAGCGCGGGGTGGCACCGGGGCAGCGTACGCATCGAGCATCGGCTTGCCTTGGCTCGACCGGTTTTTCTTGCGCTCCACTATCACATCAAACGGAGTCATCTGCACCATCGCGCAGTTGGCGTAATACGGTTCGTCCCGGAGCGCGACTCTCATGGGCAAGGGCTGTTGCTGTTGTTCCGACTGTTTTTCGTTTTCCGACACGTGTATTCCTCCTGAAGGATTTTACCACAAAGACGTAAGAATCAGAGCAAGACTAACCACCGAGTCACCAAGGAAGAGAAGAGATTTATCCCCAGATTACACCGATTTCCACAGATTCAAAAGCCAAGAAAGAAAAGAGACTGACCACAAAGACTCCAAGGCACCAAGAAGACAACGAATACAAAACTGTCGAAAGCCGGGGATGGGATCTGCCTTTCCGTGGCCCGGGAGAAATCCCAAGGGGAGCGTATGAGAACTCTGCCTTCCGTCATCTTGGTTCTGTCCCCTTGGTGCCTTTGTGTCTTGGTCGATTTCTCTTCCTGATTCTTCCCACCCCCTCCCGTTCAGCCGGCTCAGAAAAGTACCGCCGCGTTCTTCGATGGATCTTTGGCGGCAGGGCTTTATAAAGGACAGCCGAACCCATGTCAAGCTCTTTTCTCGCCTGAATTGTAAAAAAATCATGCGAGTCTCGAAAACAAGTTGACTGAAAGGGCCGTTCCATCGCATCATTGAGCGTTTCATCAAAGAAACGCCAAAACAATGACGGGGGAAGGAACTGCAATGAATGAAAGCGACCATGAAGAGCATCTCGTACCCATAAAGGATCTGCTGAAGCACGCCCACGTCTCAGTCGAGACGCTGAATTACTTGGAAAACGCCGACCACTTCAAGCATATCATCAAGTCCGTCGACGGTGTCGACTGGGGGCGACGATACACACGGAATACCGCCGAGATAGTGGCCCTTCTAATGAAGGGCTGCCACAGTTGCGCGAACCTCCGGGAAGCCAACGACACGGCGCTGCGCGCTATTGCGCAGAAAAAACTACGGGCCGAGCTGGCGAAGGAGCCCGGCACGTTTGTCATGATGGACCCAAAGGCCATCAAGACATATCCGCGATTCGAGTCCCTTCACGGCATCGATCAAGATCTGCTGACGGATCTCACCAACAACATGGGGATCGAGGGCTTTGATCCAAGCCAACCAATCGTTCTCGCAATCTGGCCCGGTCAGCCGGAGCCGGTCCTCGCGGACGGGAAGCTCCGTGTGAATGCCGCCATAACTGCGGGCATCAAACAAGTGCTCGTGCTCATTAGGTATTTCATCGACGAAGAAGCGGTGCTTGAATTCATAGCCTGGGTGCAAACCCATCGTCGGCCGACCGACGATTGGGTTCTCTACCGGTTAATCTCCGAGTTCGACAGCCTGATGCAACGGGGTGGCGACCGGCGGAGTGAAGATGCCAAATCAAAAC
>JAZDHD010000061.1:0-3108 GCA_043806215.1 Pseudomonadota bacterium
TTTGCACATTTCCAGCGGTTTGATGCTTGACAACCGACTGAATCTGAGACATTCCAGCCAGGAGAGATGTCGTTTGATGTCTAAGGCAGGAGGTCGGGTCATGTCCGGCGTTGAGGGAACGGTCTTAGCGGCCCTTATCACTGGAGCAATACTTTTCTTCAATGGTTGGTTTCAGAAGTTCCGGGAAAAATGTAGATGGGAGAAGACTCCGCTTACCGTTTCGTCCTGAAGCCCGCAAACCAGACTCCCGCCCAGGCCCGGATGCGCGGCAGAGAAAAAACCGAGCGCAGGAGTAGCTTTCATGCCGAACTTCATTGCACGGAGCCTGATGATCAAGCTCATGATTCTGGTCTTATTGGTGGCGTTGGTCCCAATAGGTATTGTTGGTTATCTTTCTTTTGACGGAGCGAAGGAGGCCTTGAGAAGGGCCCAATTGCAGAAACTCGAGGGCTCCCGCGACGATGCGACCCAACGGCTCTTGGAGTATCTTACCCAGACTCTCACCCATATTCAGTTTCTCGCGGGAACCAGATCTGTTCAGGAGGCAGGGGAGATTCTCTTGTTCTACGCGTCGGATGGTGCGAAGGCTTCAGATCAGGCACTGCAACTGGATTTCGACTCCGAGAAGTACAAGAGGGTCATTTCCGGGATAGATCCTCTCTTTCACCGTTGGATGGCCTTGTACCAAGAAGAAAACGCGTATGAGGACATATTGATTGTCGCGGGGCCCGGCAGGGGGCACATCAGTTATACCCTCAATCGAGGGAGAGACCTGGGCACCTCACTCAACGAGGACGCACTGAAGAACAGCTCACTGGCAGCACTCTTCGAAAAGGTTGTTAGGACGAAGCAACCCGCCATGGTGGATTTCGCGCCGTACGAGCCTGCCGGCTCGGTGAGCGCGTTCATGGGTATTCCCGTATTCGAGAAAGGTGACAAATTGGCAGGGATGTTGGCCTTGAGAATGGGCCACTGGAAGATGGATCTCATCATGTCTGCCGCAGCAAGAATCGGAGAGACCGGTGAGGCCTTCATCGTGGGGGATGATATGAAGGTGCGGTCCGCCTCTCGATCTCAGTCGGGGGCCGCAGCGCAGAGCAGGGTGGACGCGGGAACATTCAAGCAGGTGCTGGAACGGGCAAAAGGCATAGGAGAGACTTCGGGGGATGGCGGGATTCCCGTTCTGTGCGCGTGGTCGTCCGTCGGGCTGAAGGATCACCCCAACCTCGGCGCTGACTTTGATTGGAAGACTCTTACCAAGATCGATTCGTCGAATGCCTTTCAGGAGATAAGTTCCCTGTCTCACCGGGTGTTGGCCGTAGCGGTTGGGATCGGCTTCTTGGCGGCAATTCCGGCTTTCTGGACGGCCCGGACCGTGGCCGGGCCCATCACCCAGGTGGCGGACAGGGCCACCCGGGTGAGCGAAGGCGATCTCACCGTCGATGTTCCGCGGCTTGCGAGAGCCGATGAGGTGGGCCGACTCGCTCGGGCCTTCGGCCTGATGGTTGCCAATCTGCGAACCCAGATTACCGAGGTCATGGAAGGGATTGCGGTTCTGGCAAAGTCGGCTTCGGAGATATCCAATTCTGTTTCGCTGGTGGCTTCCACTGCTTCGCAGACCTTTACAGCGGTTACCGAAACCACCACCACCGTGGAAGAGGTCAAACATGCGGCAAGTCTCTCCGGAGAGAAGGCTCGAGACGTTGCGCAGACTTCCAGCGAGGCGGAAGCGGTTTCCGAAAGGGGCAAGCAGGCCACGGCAGACACCATCCATCGAATGAATCTGATCCGGTCCGAGATGGAATCCATCGGAGAGACGGTAATCCGACTCAGTGAGCACAGCCGGGCCATTGAACAAATAATGGCGACCGTGCAGGATCTTTCCGACCAGTCCAACCTCCTGGCCGTTAACGCCTCCATTGAGGCGGCTCGTGCAGGAGATCAGGGCAAAGGGTTTGCCGTGGTGGCAGCGGAGATCAAGGCCCTCGCAGATCAATCTAAAGCTTCCGCGCAACAGGTCCGTACCATTCTCGAAGAAATCCGTTCATGGGTGAACGCAGTGGTCATGGCGACGGAAAACGGAGGCAAGGCCGTAGCATTGGGAGTGGAACAGTCAAGCGCCGCGGCGGAGGCCATCGAATCGCTGTTACAAAGCGTATCGGCGGCATCACGGGCCGCAGGCGTAATCAATGCCTCTTCGGATCAACAGTTTCAAGGGGTTGACCAGGTCTCTCAAGCAATGAAGAATATCGAGTCGGCCATGAGCACAAACCTCGACAGCACCAGGCAGTTGGAAGGAGCGGCCAAACGCCTGGAAGAAGTGGGACACACCTTGAAAGGGCTGGTTGAGAAATACAGAGTCTAGAATCACCTAGTACTCCACGGCGGAAGTACGGTGACATATTGGTATTTGAGTGTACGGTAGGCTTATGGCACGGAGAGCGGGCGAAAAGGAGATGATCCCATGAAAACGATCAAGAGGGTCTTGGCTACAACCATAGTGTTGGCGATTATAGGTGCGACCCCTGTGTTTTGTTGTGAGTGGGGCTTCTGCGATCGCGAATATGTTGATAATGCGAATTCGCTGTTGTCCCTCACAGGCGGTTCGGAGTCATGCTTCCGCTCCTTAAGAGATGAATTGAGTGCTTTATGCAATCTCTACGATAGTCCTTTACGCAATCTCTTCGGTCAAAGCTGTTGCTACCACGAAACTCGCTGCGGCCAACGTTTTCGCCAAGACCTGAAGGAGTTGGTCGGGATCCCGAACAGACTGAAGGGAGTCCTCGGGAACATCTCGCTGGACGCCGAGGCCATATGCAGATTGATATGCAAGCCCACAACATGGCGCTGCTGCGATCCTGACCATGTGAAACATACCCACAAACTGATGAAACTTGTGTCGTTGAAGCCGGCCGGCATAACGTTGCTGGGAGGATTCAAGGCCACCAAGGACAGGCACAAAGGAGTCACAAACAACCGCCTCCTCGATATTTTGTCGGAGGCTGCCCCTGATAGGTTCGTGACTGTCAGAATGGCACTGGCAACGGGACAGCTGCGAAACGCAGCAGAGATGAGCAACACGAGTCTGCTCATGCTGGCTTCCGCTAT
>JAZDHD010000062.1:0-2498 GCA_043806215.1 Pseudomonadota bacterium
ACTGGTCGGGATACTGTGGGATTACTTCAGCGATCACAGACAAGAGCGTGAACGGCTCCTCAAGGACCCGGGATACCTGAAGAACGTGTTGGCAAAAGGCGCGGAAAAGGCGAGGGCCATTGCCGTCAAGACCATGGAAGATGTGCGACGCAGGGTGGGAGTCCTGTACTGAGTTCTCCTTGGCCCAAAACCCCCATGATTCTGGGATCACAACTGACCATGAAAGCCCCCGGGACTTCAGAGCCGAAGACCGGGCAGAGCCCGGGGGATAGGCATTCCAAGGCTGTAGGGGTCCCGCGCAGAACGCGGGATGGCCGCCCGGGTAGGCACGGGGGCCGCCGGCAATCGGGGACATGATCCGATTTTGCGTGCCGCCATGCGACCTAGCAAAATTCGGAATCGTGTCCCCGGATTGCCCCTCGCACCGGCGTTTTCGGGGGACACGAAACCGTGTTTTGCCCCTCGGATCTCAGGGCAAGAACGGTATCATGTCCCCCCAAAACGCGGAATCAGCTTGGAAGGTTTATCTTGGGACAGACACTAAGTGTTCTATGGCATAAATACGGTCGCACAAGCTGCTCCTGTTACCGAGTCTGAGAACTGGAACCAGAGCGTCCCGGGCACGGAGGCCCAGGCTACGGTAGAGGCGGACCTATGTGTCCGCCCGCATTTGGGCGCACACGCAGGTGCGCCCCTACATCGTGGAGACGGCAGGCGGCTTCCTGTGGTGGCCGCACGACGACCGGCAAGATGCCGGTGCCACTGAAAAGGTTTCGTAGCCCCGGGGTATTGACGATGCACAGAGGAGCGTCCCGGCCGCCGGGCGCTCGAAGATGCAACACCCGCACGGAGGACGGTCCCGCGGTCCTACGGCATCATTCCTCTCCCGGGCAAAAGCCCGGAAGCGACGAGATTCTCATGAATCCCGACACGATCCACAAGATCGTTGCCATACTCCGCCACGAAGTCCGCGGAATGGATGATCCCATTGTCACCGAGATCTCCAAACTGCGTCGCGATCCCTTCGGGGTCCTCGTATCCACGCTGCTTTCGCTCAGGACCAAGGACGAGGTTACCAGGGAAGCCTCACGGCGTTTGCTGGAGAGGGCCGGTTCGGTAGAGGAGATCCTCGCTCTTGATGAAGAGTACATAGCGAAACTCATCTACCCCGTGGGATTTTACAAGACCAAAGCCCGGCGGCTGAAGGAGATTTGCCGGACGTTGCTCGACAAATACGGGGGCACTGTTCCGGACGATCTCGACGAACTCTTGACGCTTCCCGGCGTCGGGCGCAAGACGGCCAACCTGGTGATTACCCTCGGGTATGGTCAACCGGGAGTTTGCGTGGACACGCACGTGCATCGGATCAGCAACCGGATAGGCTATGTGCGGACAAAAACTCCGGAACAAACCGAGATGGCCCTAAGGGAAAAGCTCCCTCCGGAATATTGGATTGAATACAATGATCTCCTGGTGACCTGGGGGCAGAACATCTGCCGGCCCATTTCACCGTTCTGTTCCCGATGTCCCGTCCGGCGTTACTGCGGCCAAGTGGGAGTTGAACGGCACCGGTAGCTGTAAGTAGACGGCTTCACAAATGTGGTCGCGTATTCCGGATCGAATGGAAGATAGATTGATTCAACGTTTCCCTTCCCTCACGCACGGAAGCGCCCCTCCGGTCCACGGGGGGAAGTTCTCCCTCCCTCACAGGGAAGGCCGTATTCCTGAGTACGCGCGGTAGCGTCCCGTCCCGCGTTCCGCGCGGGATGCCGGGCGATGGTAGCGACCCGGCGTCCCTGCCGGGCGATCCTGGAGAAGAGACCGCCACGCAGGCCGGCGCTACCAAAGCAGGGATAATTGCCACAAATGGGACACCGTACTTCTGCCACGGAGCACTTGGTGTTCTGTGGCATAAATTCGGTCGCACAAGCTGAGCGGCGGAAGATGACGGGCAGGGACGCCCGTCCCACGGTGTACGACCGGCTAGGTCTCTGTTCTTCGTAGCCCGGGCCTCCGTGCCCGGAATTTCTCCTCGCATGCACCCAACATGGCAACGAGACGACAATGTGTGACCGAACTTATGAAATGAAGAACCTAGAAGCCGCGCCTTCTCTTGGACCTCGTTTCATCAAGGGTTTGACCATGGAGACACTGGCCCTCCTCCCGGCCTGTTGCCGGAGAAACATGAGACCTTACGGCCGGTTCGTACTGACCGTATTGCCGTGTCTCCTCTTTTTCGGGGTGCCCGGTTACTCTCACGCCGGGGAAGCCGTCAAGAGAACCTGTGTAGCGGACGACATGCAGCGGCGGGTCTGCGTGGACGGCGCGCCCGAACGCGTTGTCTCCTTTGCTCCCAATCTCACGGAGATGGTCTTTGCTCTGGACGCGGGGGATCGGCTTGTGGGGAGAACGGAACGGTGCAACGTTCCTCGGCAGGCTCTTAAGGTACCTGAGATCGGTGCATACCTGAACCCGGACATCGAGCGCGTTCTGGCCGC
>JAZDHD010000063.1:0-8490 GCA_043806215.1 Pseudomonadota bacterium
GAGAAATCTTCGGGTCGGTCTCCAACGTCGCCTTGATCCTGTCAACAACCTCCAAACCTATTTCTTGGCCGCATATCCTCATACCCCCCGCCTTATAACTCATTACTGCGACGGCGTTAAGCGTGGGATACAGTCAGCTTACTGAAGGGGGGCAGGGGGGATTTTCAACTGTTGTGGACTGTGTCCACTCCAGAAACCGCTCTCGATGTCGCGCAGACCATTACCGGGACGCTGCTCTCATATGTCGAACACTATCCTCGTTACGTAGCCCCGCTCCGTGCGTTCAATGGTCATGTCATGGTACGTAACCGCCTTGATTTCAAACGGCGGCAGTTCGTCGTCGGCAAATTTGCGTCCCAGCAGGCGGGCCTTGAGCGAGGCACCCGACACCGCAATATCTTGGGCTTCGAGAAAAACGAAGCTCTCGGTTTGGTTCAGGAACAACAGCTCCCGCAGCCAGTCAACAAGCAGGTCGTCAACGGTTTCCGCTTCCAGTCGCACATCGATCTCTTCCGACGACTCGGCCGCCGGCGCTTCGGCTACGAGTTGAGCGAACCCCCGGGCCGCGTTGATGAACAACTCCTCGATAGTCTCGCCCTCCACTTCGAGCCGAATGTCCGCGGTATGCTCGAGGAGCCTCCATCCTTGATCAGTCTTCTCGCTTTTCATCATCCTCCGTCGCATCCGGAGCGTCCGCGACATCCTGTTCTTCGTCATCCCGCAGCTCTTCGCCTTGAGCATCGTCCGCCGAGGGTTCTGCTCTGGCCACGTCCACCACCCGTTCGCCTTCGTCCATCCGGACGAGGGTCCGTCCCATGGTATTTCGACCGATGACGTTGATTTCTTCCATTCTCAAACGAATGATCCGGCCGCCCGAAGTGAGGATGAGCAGGTGATCCGTATCGTCCACCAGCTGAATACGGACCGCGTCGCCGGTCTTGCCTGTATTCTTGATGGTAATGACTCCCTGACCGCCTCTGTTCTGCATGGGGTATTCGCTGATCGATGTCCGCTTCCCGAATCCGCTGTCCGTAATGGTCAAGAGACTGCCGTCTTCATCGGAGATGACTTCCATGCCGATAACCGCGTCGCCGGACCTGAGGTTGATGCCGTTGACACCGCGGGCCTGCCTCCCCATGGGCCGAACGTGAGTCTCGTCAAACCGGATTGCCTTGCCCTTTCGGGTGGCCAACAGGACTTGATCGTGCCCGGACGTGAAGTTCACGTCGATCAACTCATCTTCAGGGTCTATGGTGAGAGCGATGAGACCGGTCGACCTCGGACGGGAAAACTCCGATATGGACGTCTTCTTGATCTTTCCCTGAGCCGAGACCATGACCACATATCCTTCCGTACTGAGCTCCTGTACGGGCAATATCTTGCGGATCCGTTCGTCGGGCTCGATCTTGAGCAGATTAATGATTGCCTTGCCGCGGGCATATGGTCCTTCTTCGGGCACCTGGAAGACCCTCAACCAATAGACCCGGCCACGGTTGGAGAAGCAGAGAAGCACATCGTGGGAGGACGCGTAGAGCATCTGGTTGACCACGTCTTCGCTCCCCACCCGCGTGCCGATGCGTCCCTTGCCTCCAGGCCTTTGTGTTTTGTACAGACCGGCCTGGACTCTTTTCACATAGCCCTTCCTGGAAAAGGTGACGACCACGTTTTCCCGGGGAATCAGGTCTTCGTCGAGGACCTCGTTCTCCGCGTCGAGAATCTCTGTTCGGCGGGGATCGGCATACTGTTCCTTGACCTGCTGAAGCTCCTCGATGATGATGGTACGGATCTTCTCCTCCGATGCCAGTATCCCGTCGAGTTCCGCTATCTTAGCTTGAATTTCCCTAAGCTCTTGGAGGATCTTGTCTCTTTCCAGACCGGTGAGTCTCTGTAAGCGCATGTCCAGGATCGCCTGAGCCTGAATCCGGCTGAGACCGAAGTTCTCCATGAGAGCCTCGCGCGCGGAAGTCGGGTCTTCGGCCTGCCTGATTATTCTGATGACCTCGTCCAAGTTGTCCAGGGCAATTCTCAATCCTTCAAGTATGTGTTCGCGTTCTTTGGCCTTGGCAAGCTCGAACCTCGTCCTGCGGATCACGACCTCTTTGCGGAAATTGATGAATCCCTCTAGGATCTCCTTGAGATTCATCGTCTTGGGGCGACCTTGGTCGACACAGAGGAGTTGTATCCCAAAGTTGGTCTGGAGCTGCGTGAACCTGAACAATTGGTTGAGAATCACCTCGGGGTTCTCATCCCGTTTGAGATCGAATACCACCCGCATACCGTGCCGGTCGGATTCGTCCCGGATGTCCCTGATGCCGGTGATCCTCTTGTCTTTGACCAGGTCGGCAGCGGTCTCCACCATTCTTGCCTTATTGACCATGTATGGGATCTCGGTGATCACGATTCTCTGGTAACCTTTGCCTGCATCCTCTATTTCGGCCTTGGCTCTCATCTGAACCGAACCGCGGCCGGTGGTATATGCCGAGACAATGCCTGCACGGCCATTAATAAACCCCGCGGTGGGGAAATCCGGACCGGGTACGAATCTCATGAGTTCGGCTATCGTGGCCTGGGGATTGCCGATGAGATGGACAACGGCATCGACGATCTCCCCAAGATTATGCGGCGGGATGTTGGTGGCCATTCCCACGGCGATACCCTGCGAGCCGTTGACGAGGAGGACTGGGAACCGTGCCGGCAAGACGGTCGGTTCTTCCTGGGTGTTGTCGTAGTTCGGGATGAAGTTGACGGTGTCTTTGTCCAGGTCCTCCAGGACCGACTGCGTGATGCGGGCCATGCGCACTTCCGTATACCGCATTGCCGCCGGCGGATCCCCGTCCACGCTTCCGAAGTTCCCCTGACCGTCAACAAACGGACACCGCATGGAAAACGGTTGAGCCATTCTGACGAGGGAGTCGTATACCGCCAGCTCTCCGTGAGGGTGATACTGACCGATGACGTCACCGACCGCCCTCGCAGCTTTGCGGTAAGGCCTGTTCCAGAAGTTGCCCGCCCTGTGCATGGCGTAGAGAATTCGCCTGTGCACGGGTTTGAGACCGTCACGGAGATCGGGCAGGGCCCGGCCTACAATTACGCTCATCGCATAATCCAGATAAGATTTCTGGATCTCTTCTTCTATTCCCACACTGGTCTTGTCATGAAGAACAGCCAAAGTCGTTCCCTTCTCGTTTTCACATCATCATGAGTAGAAAAGCGCTGCGGACATAAGATCTACCGGTTGGTCCCCGACTCCGTCAGTTCCCCCGTCCGGGCGAAACGACGTGCACGCGGGTCCGGAAATGAGGATTGTCCGCGTATCGAGCAGCCCTTTCCGCCCTTGGTATGTGCCCGGAATTTCAGGTGTCATACCCCTCACAAGAAGACTGATCATAGCATTTTTCCTAAGCGTATTTCAAGGATCCTCGCTTCTCGAAGCGTAAAGATGGGCAAGGGAGCTTGGTGCCTCATTGTGTCTTGGCAGGCACAACAGCCGGTATGACATGGACGTAGGGGGAAAAGATGGAAGCTACCGAATTGTAAGGCATAAATTCTTTTGCCGTCCGGCCGAATGACCTGGAAACCACCAATAATCCAAATAGTTAACCGTTATGAACACGTTGGCACGTTTTTGGCAACCCATACCGATAATTCAACCATTCAGGAGGCACATCTGAACTGTTTCATGGCACGCCTCCTGAGGTGTTGGAGCATCTCGATATGTTCTTCACGGATCGCAACTCGATTCATCCGTCTTACCGGTGAGTTGAGAGAGCATTGCTATGGATGGGAACCTGTGCGAATTGGAGATCAAGGTGCTGGGCGGCATCGCCGGCCTCATAGGCCAGGCTTTGAATCTGGATCGCATCTTTGATCTCGTGTTGGAGATTCTTTCCACACATCTGTCCATGAACCGGGGGCTGATCGCCCTGAGAAATGGAGAGAGACATCATCTGTCGGTCCGGGCCGTTCACGGCATGAGAGGCGAGCCCTCCGGCAAAGATGAGACGCGTATCGACGAAGGGGTGGCGGGCCTTGTGTTTCGGTTCGCAGAGCCGTTCGTGATTCAGGAAGCGGGCAAGGAACCGCTTCTTCTGAGCCGGATCGGGTTACGGGGGCTTGACAAGGCTCACGTCGCCGACATTGGTATGCCGTTGATGGTTGATGATTCTCCGGTGGGGGTCATCCAGGTGGACAAGCTCTTCGGCACGAATGTGTCCCTTGCCGAGGATGTCCGTTTCCTTGCCGTACTCGCCGTACTGGTTGCCCGGTTCATTCAGCTCAACGACCGGATCGAAGCCCGGCAACGGAGTCTGGTCAGGGCGAACAGGTTATTGAAGGCCGACATCTCGGGTCGATGGACGGCCTTTTTCGATGCAGCCTTGAGCCCCCCGATGATCGAGGCTACCCGGCTTATCAAGAAAGTCGCACCGACCAGCGCCACGGTACTCCTCATCGGGGAGACCGGGACGGGAAAGCGGCTTGCCGGCCGTGCCGTGCACGAACTCAGTGAGCGGAACAGCGCACCATTCTTCCAGGTGAATATATCGGGGAAGGCGGAAGATGTCCTGGAGGGCGAAATCTTCGGAAACGAGAAGCGGTCGCCGGTGAAAACCGTGGACCAGGGAATCGGAAGGGTGGAAGAGGCCGAAGGCGGTACACTCTTTCTCGATGAGATAGGCGATCTGACCATGTCCCTTCAGGCCAAGCTCATGAGACTTCTCCAGGATCGGGAATTCGAGCGCACGGGGAGTACCGCCGCGAGGACTTCGGATGTGCGGATCATCGGCTCGACAACGGGAGATCTGAATCATGCCGTTGAACGGGGTAGGTTCAGGCAGGATCTCTATTACCGTCTCAACGTATTTCCCATCAACTTGCCCGCGCTGCGTCGGCGGCGTGAAGATCTTCGATCCCTTATCGGCTATTTCTGCGGCGAGATGTTTCGCGAATACGGCTGTGATCTCCAGTTTTCCGCCGAGGCTCTGCACATGCTTATCCACTACTCGTGGCCGGGCAATGCACGGGAGATGGAAAACCTGATCGAACGGCTGGCCATCACGTGGGACGGCGAAATAATCGACGTCAAAGACCTCCATCCTTTCATGGGCCCGCAATACGATGTGGTTGCCTGCGAAGATCCGGGACGGGCACTTTCTTTGGAGGAGGTGGAACGAGAGCGGATCGTCGAGGCGCTGGACCGGAACAACTGGGTTCAGTCCCGGGCGGCCGGTGAGTTGGGCATAACGCTTCGACAGATCGGTTATCGGTTGAAGAAGTTCGGTCTGGAAGATTTCGTCAAGATGAGAAGGGCTCAACGGCGGCAATCGCGGGATGAAGCCCACCCGTGAGGACAGGAGATGCGGCTGCCGCCGTATCCGCCTTTCTCGAACCGGGGCAGGTCAATACCGGGCTTATGATGTTGGTCGCGACCGTTATGGCGGGCATCACGATGTTCGGAAGCGGGCGCATCTATAATCTTCCGGGCGCTGTTCACCTCACACTCTTCTTGGGGTATGCGGCCCTGATCTTCGATTGATTCTGCGCTCTCACCATCCGTGCCGGCGACTCGACTCGGAGTCGCAACGCGGTTAATCATCAGAGCGGCCTAAGGATTCCATCTGCGGAGCCTGCACCGGAGGGCGTTTCATTTATCCTGGTGGGACGCAGTCAGACCCAGTCGGCAGATCCGGCTGCTCTTCGGGGGGCTACCTCCTCCCTGATCCTCTCCATCAGCTTGTTGTCCTCGGCTACGTCCAGCTCGTAATGTGTTTGAAGGTTCACCCAAAACTCCACGGAGGTTCCGAAGTGCCTCGCCAGCCTCATTGCCGTATCTATCGTAACGCTGCGCCTGCCGTGAACGATTTCGTTTATCCGTCGCGGAGGAACCTTCAGGTCACGGGCAAGCCGGTTTTGACTAATTCCGAGAGGCTTCATGAACTCCTCGAGGAGTATTTCACCGGGATGGACCGGCGCCATTACTTTGCTTGTCATTGTTCTATCCTTTGTGGTAGTCCACGATCTCGACGTCGTGCGCATTCCCTTCCTCCCACACAAAGCAGATGCGGTACCGACTGTTGATCCTAATGCTATGCTGCCCCTTTCTGTCGCCTTTGAGCGTCTCCAGCCGGTTGCCAGGAGGGCTGTTCAAGTCTTCAAGATATGCAGCGGCGTGCAATAGTACCAGTTTCCTGTGTGCCGTCGCTTGAATGGAAGTGGGGATCCTGCCGGAGTGCTCCCGTTTGAAAACCTTCTCAGATTCTTTGTCCTTGAAGCTTACTATCATGATTTCTTATCATATGACGAGTAGCGTCATAGGTCAAGACTGATCCCGAGGCAATCGTCCTGCTCGTCCCAGAAAGTCGCTGCGTTGAACCCTTAACAAAACGGACACGATCCGGGGGTGCTTCCGTTTTCCGCGATTCCGGAAAAAGATTCAACCATGATATAGAGACTGCACGGGTACCGTCTCCGCTGCCCCCGGCCGCGGCAGACTGGGCTTTCAACTCTGATGGGGGAGCAACTGGATGAGACTCTATCTTGTTCGGCACGGAGAGGCAAAGTCCGAGGATATCGATCCGCAGCGCGGTCTCACGGACAAAGGCAGGCAAGACGTTGAACGAGTGGGAGCGTTTCTGAAGCCTCTCGGCCTGGCGGTGTCCCAGGTCCGGCACAGCGGCAAGGCAAGGGCGGCCCAGACCGCGGAAATACTGGCTCAATCGTTGTCCGCGGGGCAGGGGATGATTGGGCATGAGGGACTGGCTCCGTTGGATCCGGTCGAACCGATAGCCGGTCAACTGACCGGTATGTCGGACGACTTGATGCTCGTGGGCCACCTCCCATTCATGGGGTGCCTCGCGTCGTTCCTGATCGCCGGCGCCGAATCTGCGGATGCCGTGGCATTTCAAGAGGCGAGCGTCGTCTGTCTGGAAAGGGATGCGAGGTCCGTTTGGCGGGTGCGGTGGATGGTCGCCCCGGAACTTCTCTAGATCTGTCCTTTGCGCCCAACGGTGCGAAGAAGCGGTATGACGTGAAGAGAAAGAAATCACACCACCAAGACACCGAGAAAGAGAAGAAGTTATCCACAGATTTCGCCGATTCGCACAGATTCAAAGGCGAAGACAAGAAAGATTAACCACCAAGACTCCAAGCCTCCAAGAAATCCAAGAATGCAAATGCATTGTAGGGGCACGTGCTCACGACCTATGCCCGAGGGAGGCACCCTCTTCAGTAGGACCCGCATCCTGCCGGTCATTTCCTTGGGCGGCGTAGGATGTGGTGAATCCCGCTGAAGCGGGATGAATCGCATCTGTCGCGTCTTCCGGAAAGGGAAATCCAACCACCAAGACACCAAGCAAGAAACGGAGGAAACCATCCACAGATTTCACCGATTCACACGGATTCAAAGGCCAAGACAAGAAAGATTAACCACCAACACTCCAAGGCACCAAGAAATCCAATGCAAATGCATTGTAGGGGCACGGCGTGCCGTGCCTTTGTGGATCCTGGCCCCCGGCCTGCGCCGTGGAGACGCCCGGCAGCGCTGGGACGCTACTGAAGCCCACCTCTTCGGTAGCACCGGCCTCCCCGCGTTCTGCGGGGTATGTCTTTCCGGGCAGCGGTCCTCAAAGGAGGCAGTGCCTCCCGGTGAGGAACGCGACAAAATGGACATGGTTGGCCATGAGACACCACACGAGCATACAGACACCGTGACGAGCTATTTCTTCCCCGAGCATCCGAAGGCACTTACGGCAGCCCCTCTCTGAATGAGACACTCCCAGTAACCGGCCACCACGGTGTGCGGTGATGCGCATAGGCGGGCACAAGGATGCGCGACGGACGAGCCATGGGACAAGCCGATCGTCTAGGATCTGCCTAGTCCGGAAGATACGCAGTGACCCAGAATTCGGGGTCACTCGCGGCACTATCCGTAATCCTGGACGAAAACGGGAGATCAGACGGATTTCACACTATCGTTCTGAACAGGATAACGTCGCTCTGTGAACATCTCATACGGTGATTGCCCCTTTTCGGCTCCTAGTCCAACAATGCCTCAAAACCAGACGTGACCCCTATACTATTCTTTTGCCGCCGCAAGAATCCCGAGATCTGAATGATTCAATTTGCATGTCATCTCATCCTCCGCGTTTGTCTGAAAATCCCCCTCCTCTCGTTCCCAGGCTCCTGCCTGGGAATGCCTATCCGCCGGGCTCTGCCCGGTCTTCGGCTCGCAGCCCCGAGGGATTTTCATGATCGGTTGTGATCGCCCCGATCATGGGGGTTTTACGTGAAAAATCAGGAAAGCCTAACAGTTACGTCTATTGCCTGTTTCCCTTCAAGGATACTGCGCTCGTCCTTTTCGCCGTCAGAAGTAGATATCTAAAGCTCCGCGTGCACTTGGCTCATGGTTCACTATCTCATACCTGATCAGGTTCGCTGAGATTTCACAGGTGTTCCCGAGTATTCGGGGCGAGATACTGAGCGAACCTACCGCAC
>JAZDHD010000064.1:0-25470 GCA_043806215.1 Pseudomonadota bacterium
AGCGCCAACCAGGCGAGCATGAGGGAGAATCCCGCCTGGTAGGCGGCAAGGGGATAGACCCGGACGCCGGAAACCGCCTGACCCTGCCAATAGTGATCCAGTACCCAGCCCGCGGCAGGCTGCAGGATCATTGGTCCCATCATGACCCCCATGTTCACGACGCCGGAAACCGTACCCGCCAGGTTCAGGGGAACCGATTCCTTGGCAAAGGCAAAACTGATAATCATGCAGCCGGAACAAAAGCCCGTGAACACAACCAGACCGGTGAGCACGTGAATCGGCAGGTTGTTCAGGAAGAGCAAACCGGCCCATCCCGCCAACGACAGGCCGCATCCCAGAAGGTACAACGGTTTCCGCCGGTTGATGAGATCCGAAAACCAACCGAAGACGGGCCCTCCGACTGCCCAGGACACCATCAGCGTCGATGCCATGACGGAAGCGCCGGTGGTGGTCAGATGATGGTGCGTGGCCAGGTAAGGGACTCCCCAGAGGCCGGAAAACGTCAGTACACATCCTACGATTCCACCGGGAATAACGAACAGAAGCGACGTATTGGAATATCGGAACACGTCTGCGATGCCGCGGATAATGCCGGGCCGCTCATTTCCAGCTGTAGGCGGCCCCGGCCCGGGAAAGTCCGCGTACCCTTTCTCATGGGGGGCGTCCCGGACAAGTGCCCATATGCCCGAGCAGACGAGGAAAGTGAAAACGGCCGACCCGGCAATGATACTCCGCCAGCTGTACGAGCTCATGAGCAGTCTCAAGGGGGGACCGGCACAAACGGCACCGACTATTCCGCTGAACAGGGTGAGGCCGGATACCAGGGCGAACAGACGAGGCGGGAACCATTGGCCGGTAACCTTCAAGAGGCCCACGAAAGCCACGGCGACACTCCCCCCGATGAGCAAACGGCCCACACCGGCCCAAAGCATGCTTTCGGCAAGGGCAAACAGCACGGTGCCCAGACCCGCGACAAATGCGCCGGCGGCAAGCAAACGCCGCGGACCCCACCGGTCCGCAAGTACGCCGGTGGGAACCTGCATGGCTACGTAGCTGTAGAAATAGAATGCGGAAAGGCTTCCGAGTCCTGCGGCATTTACCCCGAAGTCGCTCATCAGTTCATCGGTCATGACGGCGGGCGCGACCCGCTGAAAGAACCCCGCGAGGTACAACAGTGCTCCCGGTACCCAAACCAGACAGGCAGCAAGTAGAGGCGGTGTTGTTCTCGTCGTCATCGATGCCGTCATGTTCTTAGCGTACTCCACCCCAAGCGCCTCCGTCAACCGGAATTCCGTTGAATAGGGCCGGCTTTGGATCGGACGATCAAGGCCGTGCCGGCAGGGGCCCGGCCGACCATCGCTTCCTCGGCGGCCGATACCACGAAGCGGGAGTGCGGAAGACTACCGGGATGAAGGCTCTTCATCAGGAGCAGGGCGACCGGGATGATCGCCCGTGCCGGGGTGCCCATCTCGATCTCTTCGTCGCCATGGGCCGACAGGTCGCGCAAATAATGGTTGAAGTTCAAAAGGTCCGGCCGTAGGTCTTCCCGGGCGTCATACGGCGGCGGCCCAATCGCGGGAGACCGCACGCTTCTTCATTCCGTGATATACTATAATCGTGAGAACCGGGCGTATGGGCCGTACACCGTCTTTGGCCGTACGATCCCGTACCCGGGTCGAATACCGCAAGAGCTGGTATCCCGCGGCTCCATTCGGGAGGTCCGTCATGTTGAAGACCTATGAGGCAATATATGAAGATGGTAAGCTGAGATGGGTTCGGGAACAGCCGTTGGGCCGCAGCATGAGAGTCATGGTTACGGTGCTGGAAGAAGAACCGGACGCGCTGACGGTAGCCCGCAGAAAGGAGATTTGGCGGCAGAGCAAAGGGTGCATCAAGCCCGGAAAATCCATTGAAGAAATCGATGCCGATATCCTTCGGATGCGGGCCGAATGGGAACGTGAGTGGGACGCATGAATCGGGGATGCCTCTTCGACTCCAACATCATCATTTACAGCCTCAATGATCGGCTCGATCCCCTAGCAGAACGCATGGTGACCAAGCTTCTCGCCGGAATCAGGATGTGGTTTTCAGTTCTTGACGCTAAGGGAAGTGAACCGTGCTCCTAAGAGAGAATAGAGGAAAAGGCATGGACTCCAGGCTGCCCAAGTTCAGTTCTCGGAAAGGGAGAGGCTGGGTCGATATCGGGGGAACCCGGATGTGCCTTTTCGATATCCCCGGCGGTTGGCTTAGTCTCTTGCAGTCGATTACTCTGTTCGCAGGTGAAGACACGTTCAAGAGAGTGTTGTTCGAAGCCGGATTGGGGGAGACTTTTTCCACGACTTCGCTGGAAGCCGGCATTCTGGACAGGACTTCCCGTGGCTTCATGGATGCCGTGGATACTTATTCCGAGGCCGGGTTCGGCAACTTCGTCGTAAGAGAATTGGGGTTTTCGGAAGGCTATGCAAGATTGACCTGTGATGATGCTTTCGAGGCCTGGGCCTTGCTCAGGCAAGAAAAGGCCGTTGATTCCAGGGTCTGTTTCTACTCGACCGGGGTCCTGCTGTCTTTCATGAGACACGTAACGGGAAAGATGGACCTTGTGGCCGGCGAAACACGGTGCATGGGAAGGGGAGATGACGAATGCGAGTTCGTCATCGGCTCGAAGGAAAGATTGTCACGGATGGGAATAGTCTTGCCTCAATGGGGCATGACCATTAAGGAAAAGGCGGAATTCCTCGAAAACCTTCTGGAAGAAAAAAAGAAGGTGGAAAAGGAGATCAGGCGGAAAAATGCCGAGCTGGCGTCGCTGAATAAGATCTCCGGGACGGTCAGTCAGTCTCTGGATCTGAAAGAGATCTCCAATCTCGCGGTGAGTGAAGTCGGAAAGATTGTGGGGGATAAGGCCGTAGTCATTTACTTGATTGATGCTCAAAAGGATGAGTTGGCCGTAGCAGCTCAAGAAGGGATCTCACCGGAGTTTCTTGCAACCATTAAGAGATTGCATATGGGAGAAGGGTTGAGCGGCATGGTGGCCCTTGAGCGGGCCCCCATGGCGTATGACGATTATTCGCTCCACCCTCGGCCGATCCGGGCGGCAATAGAACAAGAAAAGATCAAATCCCTCCTGTCCGTTCCTCTCATGGCCAAGGACGTAATCGTCGGGGTGCTGACCATCGCAAGCAAATCGCCATACCATTTCACGGATGAGGAAATAGGGCTCATGACTCACATAGGCAATCAATTGGGTATGGCCATAGAGAATGCCCGTCTGCACCAGGAGATCAAGGCGTCGGAACGTAGATACAAGACATTGCTGGAGGATATTAACGACGGGTATTTCGTGTCCCAGAACGGTAAGGTGGTCTTCGCAAACAATGCATTTCTCGCCATGAACGGGTATGGGAGCGATGAGGCCCTGGGAACGGATCTCAAAGTGTTTATCTCCGATGAGTCGGCCCGGCACGTGGAAACGACAATAGCGGATAGACTGATGGACAAATCGGTTCCCGACCATTTGGAATTCCTGAGAAAGCATAAGGACGGAAGAGTGTTGCCGACCGAACTGAAAGTCGATCTATCCGAATTTGACGGTAAGCCTGCCGTTATAGGAATATTCAGGGACATCAGCGAGCGCAAAAGACTGGAACAGAAAATTCTGGAAAATGAGAGACTGGCGTCCATCGGGCAATTGGCGTCAAGTATCGCTCACGAAAGCAGAAATCCCCTTGCAGCCATCAAGATGAATATTCAGATACTCTCCAAGACTTTGAAGGTTGAGGGGTTCGACAGGGAGCGGCTCGAAATTGCCGAAACGGAAATAAAGCGCCTGGATCGTTTCTTGCGAGACATGCTGCATTTTGCACGGCCCGTTAAGATGGAGACACATCTCAACTTGGTTTGGGATATAATGGATGAATGCACGGCATTGCTGTCCGACAGACTGCGGCAGGCCAACATAAGAGTCGTCTGCCATAAGACCGCACCGGTTGGGAAGATACCTCTGGACTTCGGAAAGATGGAAGAGGTTTTCCTCAACATAATGATCAACTCCATAGACGCCATGCCGCGGGGAGGTGAGATAGAAATTTCCGCCGGCGAGGCGGAGGGGCCGGGAGAATCCATGGTCCTCGTCGAAATCAGAGACAACGGATCGGGGATACCGTCAAATCACCTGCCCATGATCTTTGAGCCATTCTTCAGCACCAAGACCGAAGGCGTGGGCTTAGGCCTGTCGAACGTTAAGAAGATAGTCGAGGCCCACCGCGGCGCCATTGAGGTGGAAAGCCGGGTCAATTGGGGCACATCCTTCAAGATTCTTCTGCCGGCGAGGTGAAACTCAGTTTTGAAAATCGTGATCATCGATGATGAGAAGTCCATCCGCAGATCCCTCGAAATGTTCCTTCAGAAAAAAGGATATGCCGTACTCACTGCCGAAGACGGCGAGAAGGGGCTGTCGGTCCTGGAAGACGAACGACCTGAAATACTTATTTTGGATATCCGCCTCCCCGGCATGGACGGACTGGATGTTCTACGCGCCGTGCGGGCACGGCAGCCGTCTGTGGGCGTTATCATGATAACGGCGTATCACGATATGGACACAACCATCCAGGCAATGAAACTGGGTGCGTATGAATACATACACAAGCCGATTGATGTCGACGAGCTGGAAATCGTGATAGAAAAGGTCGCCGGGAACATCAAGTTAAGCGGACGACTGGATGACCTGATTACCGAGATATCCCGGGATTACAAAGTCCATAACATCGTAGGCCAAACCCCGGCCATGCAAGAGATTTTCAAGATTATCGGCCTCGTGTCCGGGAATAGAGCCACGGTTCTGATCCGGGGTGAAACCGGCACGGGCAAGGAACTGATAGCCAAAACAATACATTATAACAGCGCATTTGCCAAAGAGCCGTTTGTCCCGGTGAATTGCTCGACTCTGGTGGAAAACCTGTTTGAGAGCGAGTTGTTCGGGCATGAAAAGGGCGCATTCACCGGAGCGACGTATCAGAAGAAAGGAAAAGTGGAACTGGCCCAAAACGGTACGATCCTCTTTGATGAAATCGGAGACATTTCTTCCGCGGTTCAGGTGAAGTTGCTGAGATTTCTGCAGGAAAGGCAATTCGAGCGGGTTGGAGGAACAGAGCGCCTACGTTCTCATGCGCGGGTCATTGCCGCCACCAACAGAGATCTTCCGAGACTCGTGGAAGAAGGAAAATTTAGGGAGGATCTGTATTTCAGGCTCAATGTGGTGGAAATCCATGTTCCACCGCTGCGCGGGCGAAGAAGCGATATTCCGCTCCTCATCGGACATCTGTTGAACAAGATTAATCTGGACCTGCATAGGAACGTAACGAAAATCCCGAAAAAGGTCATGAACTGCTTGACGGATTATCACTGGCCCGGGAATGTGAGAGAGCTGGAAAATGTACTGACCCGGGCAGTGGTGCTTTCCAAGGGTGATGTGTTGTCGCCGGACCAGTTTTCGGATCTTCTTTCCCACAATGAATGCGCTTCCGGGGCTCCTTCCTCCAACCGACTGGATGATGTGGTGAAGGAGCATGTTGCGGCCATACTGCGGCATACCGGCTGGCACAAGGGCAAGACCTGCGAGATGCTGGGGATCTCGAGGCCTACCCTGAGGGACATGATACGCAAGTACAAACTCTCCCCACGCTCCGTCGAATAGACCTGTACGGCAGCCGTTCAACGCGCGGACCCCGGATTCCGACGTCACAGGTTTTTCCACGCCTTGTCAATTGTCATCGGCAATCGGAATGGTAAAGCTGAAGGTACTGCCCTTCCCTTTTCCTTGACTCTCCACCCTGATCTCACCGCCGTGGAGTTCGACAAGCCTACGCGAGAGTGCAAGCCCGAGTCCGGTTCCCGGAGTCCGACGGGAAAACGAAGAGTCGACCTGCTCGAAAGCCTCGAAAATACGTTTCTGGTTCGCACGGTCTATACCGATGCCGGTGTCGATCACGCTTATGACCACATCCGCTTCGTTCACCTCTGCTTCAACCCTCACTGTGCCGCCTTGTGGAGTGAAATTCACTGCATTGGCCAGAAGATTGTACAACACCTGACGAAGTTTGACATTGTCTGCGCGAATCTCCAGATCCGCCGTGGAGTTGTCGATCTTATGTTCGAGTTCGATGGAGCCTTTCGCAGCCCTCTCCCTGATCATCGATAACCCGTTCTCAAGAAGTTGAATCAGGTTCACGGGCTCCCGTTCGAGCTTCATCTTCCCCGATTCGACTTTGGCAAGATCCAGCACATCCTCTATCAATTGAAGCAAGTGGCGGCCGCTTTCCAGTGTGTATCGGACGAAGCGCAGTTGCTTATCATTCAAAGGTCCGTAAACCTGGTCTTGAAGGATTTCCGAGAACCCTATGACGGCATTCAACGGGGTTCGTATCTCATGACTCATACCGGCCAGAAAGTTGCTCTTCGCCGTATTTGCAGCCTCGGCCTCCTGACGAAGACGGAGCGAGTTTTCCAATGCCCTCTTGAGGTCCCGTTCGGCCCGCTTGCGTTCCGTGACGTCTTCGCACGTCATGAAATGTTCTCCCGTGTCCAGCTGAACGGGCCTAAAATGTATTTCCTTCACCGATCCATCCTTGCATGTGACGCGAAAGACCCGCGGTCTCAATTCCCCTATTTCAGCCTCCTCCAAGTCCTTCTTCCAACGGGAAACGACCCCGACACGGTAGTCGGCGTCCGGGAAAGCGCGCCTGCAGAATTCCCGGCCGTTTGGCACCTCATCCAACTCATATCCAAAAAGTTCCAGGAATTTTGGATTGACGTACGAATACGTTCCGCCACGGCCGATCATCACAAGCCCGAAAGGGGCATGCTTGGCCAATACCTCGAACCGCTTCTGCTGCAATTCGAGGCTCGATTGTGATTCCCTGAGCTCGGAGATGTCGTGCCCGACGGAAATCACGTTGCCGTCGGGCAGTCTGAAGTTCGCCCACAACTGGGTGCGCCGGCATCCGTTCTTGTCCAGGGGGCGGAATTCCCGGAACCGTCCGTCCGCCAATGCGACGGAATGTCTGACTTCCTGCAGTTGTTGCCGGTCGGGATAGCATCGAGCAAGAACATCGATTGATTGGGCTTCCTCCATGGTCCAACCGAGTCTTCTTTCGGTCTCGCGATTCCATGACAGAACCGTGCCGTCAGGGGCGAACGCGTCAATCATAACAGGAGCGTTCTCATAAATCGCCCGAAACCGCTCCTCGCTCTTCCTCAAGGCCTCCTCGGCTTGTTTCCTGATCGATATGTCTGAAATCGTCGCAACCGTCCTCTTCGTCGGGGTCGCCGGATCCGGTGCGCTAATCTTGATGTGACCGTGGAAGATGGAACCGTCCTTTCTTGCGAAAAGGGCGTCGGTACCTCTGGTCATTCCGGATTTGAGCCCTTGGTATAACACCCGGCCGACTCGGTTGTATTCTTCATCGGACGGATACATAATTCTCGTGCTCTTCCCCATGAAATCCTCTTGGCTTTCGAACCCGAACATTTCGGCCATCATCCGGTTGCACCAGTTCAGCCTTCTGTCCTCGGCATATCCTATGCCCACCGGCGAGGCATCCAGAATAAGTCTCAGGATCTCTTCCCTTTCGCACGACTGTTCTTCGGCACGCTTACGTTCGGTGATATCCCGTATCGCAGCAGCCCGGAGCGTTTTCCCTTTGAATTCCCAGGAGCGTACTATTACCTCCATAGGGAAGCGGGATCCGTCCTTTCTCATACCCACGGCTTCATACCGCTCTTGCCTGTCGCATTGGATGTACTGCCGTACCAGGTCACGGGACTCCGGGGCTACGCTAAGATGCAACGCATTTTTTCCTATTATTTCATGAGGTTCATACCCAAACATTTGAAAGAACTTCGAGTTGCCTTCTAGAATCCGTCCTCCTTCATGTATCGCCATGGCATCGAAAGCCGCTTCCGAAAGGTTGCGACACCGGGCTTCGCTCTCCCGGAGGTCCTCATCGGGCAAATTCTCGACGGCCTGCGGCAATCGGGCACCGGATCCTCCCGACGGATCGTGCTCGGCATCGAGACAGGGCCTTCTCTGTTCGAGCATGACGACCCTTTGACGCAACTCGTCAATCTCACGGATGAGTTCCTCCCGGGTTCTCTGTTCGTCATTCATGTGGGCCGCACTCCTTCGAGGGGTTAACGGAGCGGTCATTGCGCCGCCTCGGTCAATTGCGTCACGGCGCCCGCGCCTGCGCTCCCTTGCACGAGTTTCTTTCTTCAGCGAATCATTCCTGATCCAGCACGGCCCTGACTTTCCGTGCCACGCCGTCCAAAGTGAACGGTTTCTGCAGGAAACTCACCTCAGGGTCCAGAATACCGCGGTGCACAATAAAGTTCTCCGTGTAGCCCGATACGTATAACACCTTCATCTCCGGCCGCCCGGCGGCGAGCGTTACATAAAGCGTCTTTCCGTCCATCCGAGGCAGCACCACATCCGTGAGGAGGAGATCGATCCGGTCCGGATGATTCGCGGCGATTTCTACGGCTTCCGCCGGCGAAGAGGCTTTCAATACACGATAGCCCAACATTTCAAGGGCTTCCCCCGCCAGATCCCGTACGGTTTCCTCATCCTCCACAAGCAGGATGGTCTCCGTTCCACGGGATCTTCTTTCCGGCTCAGCGTTCGGGACATGTCTGCTCAGAGACTCCTGCACGCGGGGCAGGTAAATCTTGAAAGAGGTTCCGGTACCTGCCTCACTGTATACGGCAATGTGTCCTCCATGCTGCTTAATGGTACCATACGCCATGGACAGTCCCAACCCCGTTCCGCGTCCCTTTTCCTTCGTGGTGAAAAACGGATCGAAAACCTGGTTGCAGGTTTCCGGTGTCATGCCGTCTCCCGTGTCGCTGATGGAGAGCATAACGTACTCTCCCGGCTTCACGTCCGTACGGGAAGCGCAGTAGCCCTCTTCGAGCAATACTTCGCACGTCTCGATGGTGAGGGTTCCTCCTCCCGGCATGGCGTCTCTCGCGTTCACCGCGAGGTTCACGACAACCTGCTCCAACTGACCCTGATCGGCTCTCACATTACCGATCCCGGGCCTCAGATCGGTGGTCAGTTCAATGTCCTCGCCTATGAGCCGCCTCAGCATGCTCTCGATGTCTTCGATCAAGTTGTTGAAGTTGAGCACGCTTACTTCCAGCACCTGTTTCCGGCTGAAGGCAAGGAGCTGTCTCGTCAAGTCCGCCGCTCTGGCTGCCGTCCGGCTGATCTGATCAAGTTTCCTCTGAACCCGTTCTTCTTGCGGCATCTCAAGGCTCAGCATACTCGTGTAGCCCATGATGGCGGTCAACAAGTTATTGAAGTCGTGAGCTATTCCTCCGGCAAGCCTTCCGATGGCTTCCATTTTCACGGCCTGTCGAAGCTGTTCTTCCAACTGCCTCCGTTCGGTAATGTCTCTAAAGATGCCGCGGAATCCCACCGGGTTCCGGGCCGCGTCCCTGATGAGCGCTATCGACAAGGAAACGTCCCTTCTTGTGCCGTCCTTTCGGAATGCCTGGTACGAGAACTCCGGATTGGGGACCCCGGTGTGAAAAACTTCGTTATAGGCTTGGAAGGTCAGTTGCGCATTGTGTTCGTCCATGAGATTGCGATAATTCATTCCAATGAGTTCCTCACGGGAATAGCCGAGGATCTCGCAAAGCGAATCATTTACAAGGATGAGGTTTCCCGCCAAATCCGCCTCGTGGTATCCGTCCGCAATGGTCTCCAGAATTTTCCTGTATTTCTCTTCAGATTGTCGAAGCGCCATCTCCGCGGACTTGCGCGTAGTGATGTCCAAATGCGTCCCCACCGCTCTGAGCGGTCTTCCTTGCGCATCACGGTTCACCACCTTCCCTCGGTCCAACACCCACAACCAGTCTCCGGACTTGGTCCTTAACCGGTGTTCCGTTTCATAGGCCGGGGAAGTTCCGTTTAAATGGGCATTCAGTGCCTGCATGACCACGGGCACGTCGTCGGGGTGAAGGAGTTTTTCCCAAGAGCGGATCTGTGGTTCGACATCCCGCGGATCATATCCCAGCATTTCGGCCCATCGCCGGTTGAATACGGCCTCGCCCGTCTGCACGTTCCAGTCCCATAAGGCAAGATCCGCGCCGGCAAGTGCGAGTTCAAGTCTCTGCTCGCTTTCCCGGAGAGCATCTTGAGTCTTCTTCCAATCATCGATATCTCTGGTTACCGAGAGAATATGGGGCTGCCCCTCCAGGGACATTACCCTCGCTGATATCAATGCCGTTCCCACACGCCCGTCCTTGCGGCGGAACCTGGCTTCCAGGTTCCTCACATACCCTGCCGATTTGAGACCGGCCACCAATTTCTCCCGTTCGCTTGGGTCATGCCAGAGATTAATATCAAAAGACGATTTTCCGATCACGTCTTCCCTGGAGTAGCCGCTCATAACGGTAAATCCTTCATTGATGTCTATGTAAACGCCGTCTTGCAGCCTGCTGATATTGATTGAGTCCGGACTGGTGTGAAACGCGGTTCTGAAACGTTTCTCACTGTCTCTGAAGGCTTTTTCCGCCAACGTGCGTTCCTTGATCTGCCGTCTGAGTTCGTTGCCCGCCTCCACCAACTCTGCGGTACGTTCCTCCACCCGCCTTTCAAGCTCGTCATGAGCCCTCTGCAATGCCGCCTGTGTCAGTCTCTGTTTGGTGACGTCACGGACGATTCCGCGAAACCCGCGGATGGTGCCTTGCGCATCTCTCACCGGCGTTCCGGAGGCCTCAACGTTTCTGACGGATCCGTCCTTGGTCACAAAATCCCATGCCTCGTCCCGCATGGGCTTTCCTGAAGAGAGGACCGAGTCGAATGCCTTCGATACCTTGGCGCCGTTGGCTTCATCCATGAACCTCCGGAAGTTCATCCCAGGCATTTCATCTCGACCGTATCCCAATATGCAGCCAAGAGCAT
The DNA here is from genome assembly GCA_043806215.1 of Pseudomonadota bacterium. GTDB lineage: Bacteria > Desulfobacterota > Desulfomonilia > Desulfomonilales > Desulfomonilaceae > JAVHLK01. Next base: position 10,964 of record JAZDHD010000064.1, read on the forward strand.
CATTGCAAAATGAAACATTCCCGGCCAAGTCAACCTCGTAGCAACCTTCTTCCATGTTGTCCACAATGGACCGATACTTCTCCTCGCTCTCCCGGAGCTCTTCCGTGCGTCTTTGGACTATTGACTCCAGCTCGGTCCGATGACGTTTCACTTCATCCTGAGATTCCTTCATCTTCAGGAGAGATTCCATACGGACCCGTAATTCCACCCTGTCGATGGGCTTGGAAACAAAATCGTTGGCCCCGGCCTCGACGGCGTGAAGACGATCCTCCTTGCCGGTGAGAACAGTGGCAATGATGATCGGCACGTCGCGGCAGTCCGATTTCTTTCGGATCCGGCGCGCCGTTTCATAGCCGTCCATTCCCGGCATACGCACATCCAACAGAACCAGGTCCGTGCTTTGGTTCAGTTTTTCAATGGCCTCAAATCCATTCCGGGCCAGTTCGCACTCGTAGCCGAAAGACTTAACGATGATCTCCAGTAGATGCCGATTCAGCTCCTCGTCATCCACCACAAGAATGCGTTTGGGGTCGGTCATTTTCCCACCGTCTAGGATTGATTTACCGGGAGATGTCGGATAGATACGAGAATCACTCGGCGAACCGATTTATTCTGCATCCACTTCCGGGTACCGAAGTCAACGAAATCCACGGGGCGACTTCCGACGTTGAAAGGTCTCGGGACCGGCAATCCCCCCAAGCGGATGCGACGGAGCCGAACGGAATTCCCGCATTGTGCGGGACCGTTGTCTTTCGATTTCAAGGGCATGCCCCCCTTCGCTTAGACCCTGCAATGGGAACCCGGCCCGCAGGGTGCTCCCCATTCACCGGAGTCCGTTTCCTGTCGGCGCGTCCTCCGTCATCTCCATAACTATCTTAACGGAGTCTTTGCGGAATTCCAACCGGGGCGGAAAAAAAAGGAGATACGCCGCTTCAAGTCGACCGTCAGGCCCTCGTCCTCCATGGCATAGACGGTGGGTGATCGAGACCACGTCGATCCTCAGGGGAATGATTGGGTTGGGGAGTGGTGCCGGCTTGCGCCGAGGCCTCATATGCGGTAGAGTGGCGTACGGAACAAACCAACGGGCCTGGAGGAAGGGGATTGCGTCGACAAATCGGGGGCTGCCCGCTCATCCCTATTCTCCGGCCGATCTCGGGCCCATCAGAGGGTGACAAGAATGATTGATCAAATTGACGAATCCGCACCATTGAATCGAGACGAACATGAACTACGGCAGATCGTCGCCCGGCTTGAACGGGCCGAAGAGGAGTCGAGGCGATACCGGGAACTCTTTGAAGGTCTCTTGAATGCCATAAATTCCTCGGCGGACGCAATTATCATTTACGACTTGGACGGAAACACTCAATACGTGAGCGATTCGTTCAGCAAGCTGTTCGGTTGGACCAAAGAGGAACTCCAGGGCAAACGGATACCGTTCATGCCCGAATCGGAACAGGAAGTTTCCCTTTCCCGCATCGACGGTCTGATCCGCGACGGAAAACCCGTTAGCGGCTTCGAGACGCGGAGAAGAACAAAGCACGGAACCCTTCTGGACGTGAGCATTAGCTCCTCGCTCTACCTCGATCACCATGGGGAACCGGCAGGCATTCTGGTCATCCTGCGCGACATAACCGCGTTGAAGTCCATGCAAAGGGCGAGACAACGGGCGGTGAGCCATCTTTCCCATGAGCTGACCACGCCGCTCGCCATCATAAATGCATCGCTGCCGAAGCTGTCGAGGCCGGACCTTTTGCCGGAGGAACGAAAGAAAAGCCTCAACAGGATCAGGAGAAATCTGAACCGGTTGGCAGAGGTTCAGCGGATTGTGCAGGGTATCGTCACGCCGAGGAAGTACGAGCCCCGTTCCTTTCCCTTCGTCCCGTTTGTCCTCGACACCCTGGATACGCTCCGGAAACGGAGCTCCGGCAGGTCGGTTGCTCTGCTCCAAACGCTTCAGCCTCTCGATTCCTCGGTAATCGATCCGGACGTGCTCAAGAAGGTGCTCGATACGTTGGTTAAGAACGCGATCGAGAATACCCCGGATGGAGGCACGGTGACGGTCATTGTGGACAACACCCCCTCGGGCCCGCTGCTTCATGTCAAGGATCGCGGGGTCGGCATTTACCGGGAGGATCAGCCGTTTATTTTTGAAGCCTTTTATCACACCCAGGATACGGAGCACTACTCCACGAAGAACCCGTTCGATTTCAACGCAGGCGGTAAGGGCCTTGAATTGATGCAGCTGAAGATGTATGCCGACGAAGGATTCATCGACATCCGGTTCGAGAGCGTTAGATGCCGCTACCTGCCCACTCAACGGGAACGCTGTCCGGGCAGCATCGCCCTGTGCGAACATGTCAAGGACGAGCAAGGCTGCAGGGAATCCGGAGGCAGTACGTTCTCCGTCCTTTTTAGAGAATCGAATGTTCAGGGCCCCTAGCCCGTTGGGATAATTCTTGTTTCCCGGTGTCAGCCATAAGCGGTTGGGTGCCGGTTTACGCCTGCGCGCAAGGAAACACTGCCGCACTTCCTTGCGCGCTGCGGATGAACCGGGAGTTTCGGCACTACTTGGCCGACTTGACTCCTTCAGGCAATTGGATCTTGCCTTCGGCAATGGATTCGGGAAGCACGATCACTTGCTTGCCCTCTTTGCTCCACTGGAACACACAGCCGACTGCCGTCTTCTGGGGGTCGTTCCCGTAAATCACTTGATTACCGTCGTCGAATTTAATTTTACCGATTGCCCCTTGCCGGTCGGTCTTCTTCAATTCGGCCACGATCTTGTCCGGATCCAATGCCCCGGCCCGCTCTATGGCCTCCTTGAGGATGTAGACCGAATCATAGGATGGAGCGGGGCCGTGACCCGACTGAACACCGGTTCCATACTTCTTCTTGTAGTCGTCGTAGAACTTCTTGGACGGGGGGTACTTGTCGCTTGCTATCCCGCTGCCCAGCTCATAGTCGGCATTCATCAAGCCCGCAATCTTTCCGTCAAAGGTCTTCCATGCCTCCGAGCCGCACATGGGGCCGATATACCCGGAAACCAGCGCAGGTATCTTCATGGAAACCCATTGCTTGAGGAGAATCCCGCCTTCAGGCATGTCAAAAATGGTAAGTATTACCTGGGCCCCGTTTGCTCTGGCTTTGCTCAACCCGGCGGAGAAATCGGATGCCCCTGTGGGGTACACTTCGGTCCCCAAAGTCTTCCAACCGTATTTCGCACCGGCCACTTTGGCAGTCCCTTCGGCAGTGGCCCGGGCCCACAGTACGTCCTGATGCATGGCGAAAAGCTTGTCGAAACCGAACTGCTCCTTCACGTGACCGAGAGACTCGGCCAGGTATCCCACTAGATACTTGGCGTTGAGGCAGACTCGGAATATATACTTGTACTTTTCCGGGTCCTTCTTGATCTTCTCTTCGGACTTGGGCGACATGGCGATGCATCCAAGCAAAGGAACCTTATACTTGGAGATAAGATCCATTCCCGCAAGCAAAGCTTCCGACCGGAACGGCCCCACGACCAGTGCAACCGGTTTCTTCTCTACAATAATCTTCTCCAGGCCGAGCAGAGCCTCGGAAACCGGAACGCCGGGAGATGAATCCCGGAGGTCGAGGGTCACCAGTTCGATGGGGCGTTGAACGTTCCCCACCTTGATCCCGCCTTTGGCGTTGATCTCTTCGATGGCCATTTGAACGGCTTTTACCGATTCGCGTCCCTCAATGGCCGTCAAGGATGACGGCAAGCCCAGGATTATCGGTTCCCCCGCACAGACCGGCCCTGTGGCTGAAATCACCGAAAACAGACATACCATTGCCGCAATGACACTGGCCGCTTTCATGCTCCTCCTCCTTGGTTAATGATTCGGTCGAAAACCCGCTCCTGTATGGATCACGCAGCGAAGCCGAAGCCCCGCGTCCTCAAACAGGCCTTCACATGCGATCATCCGAGGATTGCCGCCCCTCTCCGTGGTGTGTCGCGGCGTAAGGGTCCGTCACCAAATAAGCCTATCATCCCTCGGGCCTCTCTTCAATGGTATAGCCATGGTGGCCGACGGCAATCGGGGACATGATCCGATTTTGCGAACGGCGCCGATGCCGTCACTTCTCCCCTCTCGCGTGAAAACCTTCGAGACGCCCGAAGTTACAGGCGTCTTTCACGTCGCTCGCCTTTCTTACTCTCGTCGATCACCTCGTCCAAATCATAGGCCCTCACCTGGCTTCTGGAGCGCAGGAATGAAAACCAATCGGTCTTCTTCCGTTCCAACGTGATCAACCGACGTCCGACAAGCCCCGGTAAGGTATCCACGGCGAAATCGGTAACCGTTCCCTGTATCTTGGGAATCGACCACAGTTCCTCCAAAGAGTCCCCGTTCCAGAGGAGCCCCTCGATCTGCCCTTCTTCAAGCAACTTCGTACGGCTCATCATACGCAAGGTCTTGGAATGGTGTTTTGAAACGAGGATCTCATAGACTCCGTTGCCGTCCAGATCCAAACACAAGATGCGCGGACGAAAGAACACCACTTCGCTTTCTTCGTCGGTTCCGGCCGAGAACTGACGGCCCTCCGGACCGGCCCAGCGGAGAATGACATCGGATCCGCCATAGTAGTCTCTCGTTACAAAGAGCTTCTTTCCGGCAGGCGTGTAGATACGCAAGTGGTCATTCTTGTCGTAGACGGCTATGAGCGGACTGCCGTTTCCCAGTAGGTCGCCGATGGCAAATCCGAAAACCGGGATCTTCAAAGGGATGCCGAACCGCCCCTGAACTTCGAGAGAATCTCCTTTGTCGGTGAGCCGGTAGACCCCACCTTCATACATCTTGCCGAGGCCTTTTTTCTGCCCCAGCAAAATCGGGCCGTGGGTCGGATAGAGGATTACTCTGAGAAAATACGAAACTGCTTCGATCACCGGCACCAGCTTACCGTTTCTGAATTCCAGCACGAAAGACTCGACGTTTCCCCTATTCTGGGCAGTCACGTAGATCCTGGCAGGGCCTTCTTTTCTCATTTTGGCCACGTCGACGCATTTGAGTTCCAGGTTGCCGGAAGAGTATTCGCTTATCAGTGCCATTGTTCCCGCTGAAAACCGGTAAAGGTACACATGGGTAGGGTCGATCACAACGATATCGTTCTTTCCGTCGCCGTCCACGTCCCCCACTCCCATCCCTATGGCCAGTATGTTCAGGTCATCGCTTTTCCAGAATTTGTCCGAGCGGTTTGTGCGCGGTTCCGAACTCGAAGATTCGCCGTCGGTGCCGGCCTTCTTGGCGACCATGAACGCGGAGAGTCCTGCATGAGCTTCGGCAAGATCCGCCGCGGGTTTGAAGACCTGTCGAGTTCCGGCGATCCCGCCGGCCGACTCAGGCACGCGCAGCCCAGGCGCATCGGCTTCCGGGACGCGTTGAGCGTTGCCGTACCCGGCAACGTGCATCCGGACCGCGGATCCTTGGAATCCGGCGGCACCGGTTACCGCAGCTGCGAGGCCGCAGGTGAACAAGACCAAACAGAATGTGCGGAACGATTTCATGCCGATACCTCCCAAACCGGTGCCGCATCCGGACGGATCAGGCGTCACGAGTTCCTGTCCGAAAAGGACGGGTGCATGAGTATTGATACCATCTCGCGGCAGGAAGGGGAAGATCCGGCCGGCGTCGACCTCTCCGGAACAGGGACCGGCCCCGGAGGACGCCGGCGGTGGGGGTTCGGCGTGGAGCGTCGTAGATCTCCGGGCTGGGTAGGCTCGGCGCAGGGACGCCCGCCCTTGAAGATGTGCGACCGAATCTGGGAAACGGCGCACCAAGTGCTCCGCGGCGTAAATACGGTCACGTATTCAATGCAACGATCCCGGCTTTGGTAGCGCCGGTTTCCGTGCCGGTACTCTTTGATCATGCGCCCGGCAGCGACGCCGGGACGCTACCGGGGCTTCACACGGACACGACAACGTACTTACGGGCGGAGCACCAAGTCCGATTTGCCGCCGGCACGGACCTCATTGTCCGAACGCCGCGTACCGCTCGCCGGCGTCGTATGCCATCGTCACCACGATCTTATCGGGCGGCAGCCGCTCGGCCTGACCCAACGCTGCATGGAGCGCGGCACCGGTGGACAAACCGGCAAATATGCCTTCCTGCTCTGCCAGCACTTTGACGGTTCTCATTGCATCGGCCAAATCCACAGCTGCCACTTCATCGATGATTTCCGTATTCAATATGCTCGGAATGAACCCGGCACCGATTCCCGGAATCATGTGAGGCCCCGGGTTTCCACCTGAAAGGATCGGTGAATCGGCGGGTTCCACCGCCACTATCCGAACCGACGGGGTCCGCCGTTTGAACGCCTCCCCCACGCCGGTTATAGTTCCCCCGGTTCCCACCCCGGCTACAAATACATCCGGCTCACGTCCCAAGTCTCTCAGGATTTCCACCGCGGTGGTCCGCCTATGGGTTTCCGGGTTTGCAGGGTTGTCGAACTGGTTGATCATGAAGGTCCGGTCCGAGCCGTCGAGGATTTCATGCGCCCGATGCACCGCTCCTTTCATGCCGTTCGAGGATTGCGTCAGGATGACTTTCGCCCCGAATGACTCGAGGATTCGTCTTCTCCCAACGTCGACGCTATCGGGCATCACCAGTTTCAGTTTGAGGCCTTTGGCCGCGGCAATCATTGCCAAGCTCAATGCAGTGTTTCCACAGGAGGCTTCTACAAGGGTATCCCCGGGATGGATCTTCCCCGCCGCTTCCATGGCCTCGACAACGGCCAGGCACATCCTGTCTTTCACCGACCCACCCGGATTCATGAATTCAAGCTTGCACCATACCTGGGCCCCGCCTCGAGCCTCCGCAAACCTCAACCTCACCAGTGGGGTATCGCCCACGCAACTCAACAAGGTATCCCGATCCTTCATTAATGGTTTACCATCGCCGTATTCAGATAAAATACATGTACTTGTGGTCCAGATCCCTTGAAACGCCCTGCTTGCGGGCAAGCGCACACAGTTCGCCTATGGTGACGGAATTGTAGTAATCTACCAGGAGCCGCTGTGTTTCTTTCCATACGTGGCGTGTAATGCATCCATCGAATATTTCGCAATCATGTTCCGAGCACTGTTCCTGGGACAAGCAGCGTACCGGCACGATGGGGCCCTGAGCTGCGAAGATGATTTCGCCCACCGTGATTTCCGACGGATCTCTCGCGAGCATGTAACCTCCCCGGGGACCCCTCCGGCTCTTGAGGAGGCCCGCCTTGAGGAGTTTATTGAAAATCTGTTCAAGATACCGCTGCGATATCTTCTGCCGTCTCGAAATATCCTTAATTTGTGTGGGTTGCCCCCCTCCGTGGTAAGCCACGTCGAAGAGGGCCCTAACCCCGTATCGGCTGGTTGTAGTAATGCGCATAAGGATTCCCCACAAAAAGACGTCCGGTTCATGAAGAATTTCATATCCTACGTATAATTTACTTTACTGCATATGTCAAGATAATTGCCGCCCCCGGCACGTAGGCTCCCCGTTGGAATCTCCCGGGCGCCGACCGCCTGCACGGAGGGTCCGGCCGCAACACCGGCGATGAATGAGCGACAAAGGCCGGGGGCTCATGAACGGGATACCCAACAACGAGGCTTGACAAAACAGTTACGAAACTCCATATATACATACGGAGTTGGACGCTAAATCCGGACGGCCTTGTTACGGCCGGGAGCCCCGGCCTCATGCCGGCGTTGTTTTTGAGGTTGTGCCCGCTTGACAGGGAAGCTGGAAGGTGGTAATTCTGAAAACTTCACAGTTTTGGGAGAGGTCTTAATGGGGAGCATCGTTAAGAAGAGAAGAAAGAAGATGCGCAAGCACAAACACAAGAAGCTTCGCGCCAAGCAGCGGCACAAGAACAAGTAGTTGGCGTATCATGGGCTCACTGGGTTACTTTACCAGATCGGATCGCGGGGTCATCCAGAGAGCGGCGTTTCTTGCCGAAGGATTAACGCAACGCTATTTCAACCTTGCGGAAGGAGTGTGGAAGCGTAATCCTTACGGAATTTATACGTTTAAGGAAGCCAACGAATCTCTTTGCGACCCGGACGCCTTCGCAAACGTTATCCGGTTCACGTCTCGATCCGGTCATCCCGGCAGACACGGCCGAGGGGATAGATACGGCATCGTGCTCCACGATCCCAACATCCTGCTCGCACTGCTGAGATCGGTGTGTCCCGACTTGTGGACGATGGGGTTGCTTGTGCTCACTCATGAGTTGACTCACATCGTCCGGTTCACCGAATATGGTGTTAATTTCTTTGCCTCAGAGGAGGACCGGGACAAAGAGGAGCATACGGTTCACTCCATGACCCGTGAGATGCTTTCGGGGGTCACGAATGCAGATTACGTTCTTGACCTCTATGAATCCCAGCGAATATCTATTCAGTGATCTTAATACACGTTAAGCTCCTGAGGAGGTGACGAGGAATGCCTATTTATGAGTATCTTTGTGAGAAATGCGGTAAGGAATTCGAGGAATGGCAGAAGTTTTCGGATGCGCCCGTCGACCATTGCCCCGATTGTGGGGGACATTCCCACCGTTTGATCTCTCAATCGACGTTTGTACTCAAGGGCACCGGCTGGTACGTTACGGACTATGCACGAAAGGACGGAAACTCGGCAAGCAAACCTTCCAAGAAGACGGAAACCGTCTCCGAGAGCAAGCCGTCGACTTCCACCTCATCTGCAGACTCCTGATATCGTCCCGCCCTGGAGAGGGGAGCGTGTACGAATGAAAATCAAGAGAATCGCCCATCTCGGTGTCGCGGTTCGGGACCTGAACGCGGCCCTCAAGTTCTTCACGGAGGGGCTTCCTCTGGATCTCACCCATACCGAAGACTATCAGGGCATGAGAATAGGATTTATTCCGGTTGGGGAGAGTTCTCTGGAACTTCTCGAGGATGTTTCGGGGTCTTCGGCAATTAAGACGTACCTTGATAAGAATGGCGAAGGAATTCACCATATTGCATTTGAGGTGGACAACATACATGAGGCCGTAGCCGAACTTAAGAAGAATGGAGTCCGGCTCATTGACGAGACTCCACGAGAAGGGGCTCACGGCATGACGATTGCCTTCATTCACCCCAGGGCGGGCCACGGCATTCTGATGGAGTTGGTTCAACCCACTGCCGAAGTGAGGGGGTAGGTATCGAGCCTGAGCCTCAGTCCGGTGAGAGTCGGACCTCAAGGACCTCGACCACCTGAAAATGTGCGGTTCGGGGAGCGGACGCCGAGCGGGGCAACGGGGCCGTATCGACTCCGGAACGTGCAGTGCGGCGACTGGAAAGTGCATAGCGGTCAACGTGGGGAGCGCCAAACGACACATATTGCCCGTAGGCAGGTTCGGATTGAGGCTTCTCGGAATTCCGGGGACCGGGGAGAGATCACACCGGCGTAACCGGTAAGGGGACGACGGACCGTTGTGCCGTTTACAGCGGGCAGCCGCGGTTAGGTTCAGTCTCCCCGCATGATGCGGACGAGGTACTCCGTGAGCTTCCCGGTAAGGAGTGCATTTTGTTGTCGTACGAGGATCGCAGGTTTGCCCTGTGGGCGGCTGTGACCTGATCGACTTGAAGCTTGTCAGAGGACGAGCGGATGTGTAATCGCTGAAGAAGCTTGAGGAGGTTCGACATATGGCCGATGTGGTAATGCCCATGAACGGCAAGGTGATTGATGTGAAGGTGGCGGCGGGCGACGCTGTTCAGGTGGAAGCCGAAGTGATCATCATAGAAGCAATGAAGATGGAGTTGCCGGTGGTTTCCGAGGTGGCGGGAACAGTGAAGGAAGTTAAGGCAAAGGTGGGAGAGTCCTACCAGGTCGGTGACGTACTGCTGGTAGTTGAATAAGTCGTTCGTCCTTGCGGAGCTTTTCACGAGACTCCGTGGATGAGCGTTCAGCTGGAAAACCGCTGCGGCGAAGAACCACGGCCGGAAGGTTTGAAGGAAAAATAGCCGCGGGAGCGGCCCGGGGTCCGGCCGAAAGCAAAGGGGACATCGGGCAGTTCCCGAGACACCGTATCTCCTGGAGCAACAGGGCTTGTAACGTGTCTCGGCACAATTTCCCAACTTCTTCCGCCTGCTTCGCCGCGCGGTTTTTTCGCGTCCTGCGCCGGCCATTTGAACTGCCGGCGCGTTCCAATGCCAACGGCCTCATGCCATTGTCCGTATTCCACCCAAGAGCCCGCGCCGTTTCTCATGTGGCGACCCGGAGGGCGGCAGCTCGTGCATCAGACGGAATCACCGCAGGAAGCGGCGGTTCTCCCCTGGAACACCATTTCGCGAATCGGCGCTTCCGGTCCATTGCTTTCGCCCCTCATCGGCAACGGAGGGGCTCATGATTCGATGACGCTTCGCAACGGCTCCAAACAAGAAATGGACGGGGATCGCGCAGGTACGCAAGCGGTCTTCTTTTGTCTATGGCAATCACGGGAGGTGAAACGTGTTGGACAACTTTAAGGAGAGCGTAGATAAGTGGGACAGCGACGTCGAGGCCAAACTCGCGAAACGGCCGGAGCGCAAGAAGGAGTTCGCAACGGTGTCGGAGATCCCGGTCAAGCGGGCTTATTGGCCGTGGGATGCCGGGGACTATCATCCGGATAAGGAGTTGGGTATACCAGGATCGTATCCCTTCACAAGAGGCGTTCAACCCAACATGTATCGGGGCCGGCTGTGGACCATGCGGCAGTACGCGGGATTCGGAAGCGCCGAAGAGACCAATACGCGCTTCAAATATCTGATTGGGCAAGGACAGACGGGACTATCCGTAGCCTTTGATTTGCCCACGCAAATCGGCTATGACTCCGACCACGAACTGGCTGCCGGCGAGGTGGGAAAGGTCGGCGTCGCCATTGACTCCGCTGAGGACCTGGCTCAACTATTCGACGGAATCGATCTTGCCGCGGTCAGCACGTCGATGACAATCAACTCGCCGGCGGCAATCCTCCTGGCCATGTACATTGCCGTCGCGGAGGGACAGGGAGCGGACATTTCCAAGCTGCGGGGGACAATACAGAACGATATTCTCAAGGAGTATCCCGCACGAGGCACGTACATCTTTCCCCCGGCCCCTTCCATGAGAATCATCACCGATATCTTCGCATTCTGTAACCGGCACGTGCCTCAGTGGAACACCATCAGCATCAGTGGGTATCATATCCGCGAGGCCGGTTCAACGGCGGTTCAAGAAGTCGCCTTCACGCTGGCCAACGGTATTGCGTACGTTCAGGCGGCAATAGATGCCGGGTTGGACGTCAATAGTTTCGGCGAGAGGCTGAGCTTCTTCTTTAACTCTCATCAGGATTTTCTCGAGGAAGTGGCCAAATTCAGAGCGGCACGCCGTATGTGGGCCCGGATTATGAAGGAGCGCTTCGCCGCGACGAACCCCAAGGCCATGATGCTCCGTTTCCACACCCAGACTGCCGGATGTACGCTCACGGCACAACAGCCCGACAACAATGTGGTCCGGGTGGCGTTTCAGGCGCTTTCCGCCGTACTGGGGGGAACACAGTCTCTGCATACCAATTCACGGGACGAGGCCCTGGCCCTCCCCTCTCAGGAATCGGTCCGGATTGCGCTGCGGACCCAGCAGATCATCGCGCATGAGATCGGGGCCGCGGATACCGTGGATCCGTTGGCGGGATCGTACTACATAGAGGCACTGACCAATGAAATCGAATCCAAGGCGTTTGATTACATTAAACGCATAGATGAAATGGGCGGCGCGGTCAGAGCCGTGGAGACGGGTTTCATAGAGGATGAGATTCAGGATTCCGCGTATCGTTTCCAGAAGGCCGTTGAGGCCGGAGACCAGATCATCGTGGGCGTAAACCGCTTCCAGGTTGAGGAGAAGCTGCCGTCCGGCCTACTCAGGGTGGATCCCACCGTGAGAGATGCCCAGATGAAAAAGCTGGAGAGCCTTCGCTCCCGCCGCGACTCAAACGCCGTGGACTCCGCATTGGCGGATCTCCGGGGAGCGGCCGAAGGAACCGACAACATGATGCCCCCGATTCTTGAGGCCGTGAAGAGAAACGTAACCTTGGGCGAAATCTGCGGTTTACTGAGACAAGTCTTTGGAGAGTATACCCACTCCTCTCAGCGTTGAAGCGGCAGTGGGGATTCGAAACGAAGACGGAACCCGGGAGACCGTCCCATATGCGCTGACTTTCATGTCCTTGGTCGGGAGGACACGTACCCTGAAGGACATTTCCTCTTGTTCTCCGACAATTCCGGATTAAGTTGGCGCTTATGGGACCGTTCCGGGTTTTGTCTTTTCCGCAAACGCCTCGACCCAAGCCGAATCAAGCATGGTCGGAGGAGGCTCGTCAATGGATTTGAGAGAATACACGAGAATTACCTTGCGGGGATTGCCGGGGGTGATGGTGGTCGTAGAAAATGTCGGGGAGGATGCCGAGGCGGCGGGTCTGAACACGGACGAGTTGGAGAAGGAGATTGAACACAGGTTGGGCAAGGCCGCCATACCCGTCATACCTCATGAACAATGGCGCGAAACCGGGGGACGACCGTGGCTCTACGTGAGTGTGAACACGATCAAGCATCCGACCGGTTACTTCTTCTCCGTTGATCTGCAACTCAAGCAAGAGGTCGCCCTGCGTCGTCAACCGTCGATCGTAACCAGTTCCGCAACCTGGGAGATAGGTTCCGTGGGCTTCGTCGGAATGCGGAACCTTCACGCACACGTGAATGAATCCGTGGGTAAGTTCTTGGACACATTCATCAACGATTACGCGATAGCCAATTCCGACGCATAGAACCCCGCGGCATCCCCGGCCAAATCCCGCCGTCCTCGATACCCCTTCGCAAGAGCCTTTCCAGGAAGATCCCTTGTATTCCGCATCATTGAATTTCCCACCGACATGGTGTAAAGTTTCAATCTTTGAGATGGCCTGCACACAAGATCTCGGTCCGCACACATGCCGGCCATAGAGAGAGTATTCGATGACCGCCTCCAATAGAGCCGATAACGACCAAAAGGCTAATGGCTCATCAGGCTCCGACATCATAGCGTTTTTCACTTCGGTTCGAACAACCATCACGGTGCTGTGCCTCCTGGCCGTGGCCTCCGTTTTCGGAACGTTCATCCCGCAGAACGTGGACCTCGAAGAGTTCCGCCGAGTTGCTTCGCCGTTCTATTACCGGTTGGTGATGATCTTGGATCTTCACAACATGTACCGGAGTTGGTGGTTTATTCTGCTTCTCCTCCTGTTGACCGGCAATCTCCTCGGATGTCTTTTCCAAAGGTTGCCGCGCATTCCCGGAGAGTGGCGAGGCGCCGCGAAGAAGGGGAGCATCCGGTTCACCTTCACCGAGAGGCGACCGATAAGCGAGGTCCGGGAACTACTCGTTCCGGTCCTGAGCAATCTTATCGGCACCTCTCCTGCAGTGGTTGAAGACGGCGAGTCGGTGAGTCTGCAATGGGTGAAGCAGCGGGTATTCCTCTTCGCTTTTCCTCTTATACACTCGGCAATCATCGCCATCCTTCTGGGCGGGGTCATCGGGCTGTTCTACGGTGTGCGGGGAAATATCCGTATTCAGGAGGGAGAGACCGCACAAGAATTCGTTGAGTTCCCATCAGGGCAAATGGGTACACTCCCCTTCAGTGTTGCCGTAGACAAGTTCACTCTCAAGCGCTACCCCACCGGGCAGCCCAAGGAGTTCAGGAGCGACGTGAGGTTGCTCAAAGACGGCAAAGAGGTGGAAAAGGGCTCGATTCTGGTTAACCACCCGTTGACATATGCCGGCATATCCCTTTATCAGGCGAATTACGAACTCATCGGTATCAAGCTGGTAAGGCTCATGCTTGTCGACGCCAAAGGAAAGGAGTCGGAACTCGTTGTCCGTCCCCCCGGATCGGCCGCCCTGCCGGGAACCGATTATACGATGGAACTCGCCGGCGTGGATCCCGGTTCCACAACACGAGGGCCCGGGGCCGATTTGACCGTTTCCAGGCCCGGTGAACGGCCGACGCAGGTCAAGGTGTTCGGCGGCGATTCCCAACCCCTTGAGATAGGCGGAACAAAGGTCAAGTTTGTGGGATACGAGCCGCTCTACGCCACCGGTTTGCAGATCGGATACGATCCCGGAACCAAGGTGGTCTGGCTCGGATGCGCTCTATTGATAGCCGGTTTCTGTCTCACCCTGTTCACGAATCTCCGGAGCGTTACGGCAACACTCAAGCCCGTCGGAGACAAGACAGTGATCGAGATTTCCGGACGAAGCCGCAGGGATCGTGCGGGCTTCCGCGAGAGTATCGAGACGGAAGTCCGCAAGAGCCTCGGCTGATCGTGACTCAGGGTTCTATGGCATAAATACGCTCACGCATTCTGTAAACACGCGGTAGCGTCCCGGCGTCCCTGCCGGGCGTGTTTGTAGGGGCACCCCCCTGTGGGTGCCCATGGGTAGGCACAGGGAAACTGTCTCAAAACTCCGGCACGGAGACAAATCGTAGCACGATGCGGATTCATTTTCGTCACGC
>JAZDHD010000065.1:0-4990 GCA_043806215.1 Pseudomonadota bacterium
AACGGGATTTGACCGAACTCTCACGTCATAGGCATTGCCGGTGGGGGGCCGTGCAGTTGAGAGACTGTCTCAAAACCCGCGTCATATGTCCAGTGGTGCGGAACAGTTACCCTTTCCGGTACGTGGCCGGAAGTCGTCAGAATTAAGGGGTTTTCGTTCTTTTACCCGTCGGGTCTCCAATAGGTGGGTGCTGTCTTTCGTAGCGCATGCAAATCTCCCATGGAGGCCGAATACCGACTACAATCGAAGTTTTTTCTTGACAACAACGAAGGCTCGGGTATGGTAGACAAAACGATACTTTCATAAAATAACCGGTTCATCCACAACTGTCGGAGGGCAACCAAAAGAGGGGCGGACGTCCGTGACGCGGAAAGCTTTGGGGGTAAGGCCGGTACTGTACGGCGTAACCGTCGTCACGTATTGTACGTGATTCCGAGCGTGTTGGCGCAGGACCTGAGCTTACGGCTTCGGTAATGCCGGCCGTGACACGTCACTTGAAATTCACGCCGGGATCGGGGAGCGGGTTCCATTCAGCGTTGCGTGTGAGGATTGGGGTCCGGCGACCTTACCAAGGTTGCTTCAGGCGCAAGTACGTCAAGATTACGGCGTGACCCGTAACGCATGGTTCGGACTTGCCCTGAGGGGTGCGCCTCGTTCAACGACCCGATCTTGAAAGACCGGCCTACGTTCACACGGTCCCTTTGGAATGCTGAGCGCCCAGCCCGGATCGGGCGAAGGGCAAGAAGCGCGCGTCCAGCTCCGTTCACGGATTCCCGGCGGACCCTTACCTGCGAAGCAGCCTTTACCGATGGTGCGTCTGTAATTGGGAGGATGACGATATGGCCAGTGTTCGGATTGTGTCGGCCGTGGCGGCGATCTCTATTGGTTGCGTTCTCCTTGCGTGCGACTCCGGCGCGCAGTGGAGCGTCGACTTGTCGAACGCGCAAAACGAATTCGTGTACGGGCGCTATGGCCAGTTGGGCCGTAACGGATTCTTCGGCACCTATGATATCGATGCGAGTTCAACCCCCGGCGCGTTTGCGTCCATCAACGGGTGGCTGGGAAACAGAGACGACGACATAGGAACGACCGCCTCGGGGACCAATGCATCTCTCAGTTCCACTTCTCTCGTCGCCCAACCTCGCTTCAGCAGCGCTTGGATCAGTGCCGCCGGCAGGTATACGATCCGGTCATACCAGACGTCGCAAACTTCCGGGAGTTACGTGGCCATGTCGCCCGGGCAACTCACCTTGTGGACCATCAGTGCCAACACCCCGTTGGGCGCCGTCAGTTGGGGTAAACAGGAATTCGGTAGAGGTTTCGGGCTGCAGTTTGCATCGAGTAGATCGGAAGAGTATCTCGCACTGGAAAAGTCGGTGCAGGTTCCCAACATCTTGCAGGGCCTCGTTTACGCCGGGATCTTGCCCAGAGGGGTAATCTCCTGGTTCAATCCCGAGGGGTGGCCGAGGTATGTTAAGGAAACACCCGAGGAGGGAGTGAAGCACGTGTACTCCGACAAGGACGATATTGTCCGCTGGAAAAAGGAGTATCCCAAGTGTGTGGACGGAGAGTGCTTCGATCCGCAAGAACCATTCCTTGAACGATACGCACAATCAACCATCGGTCCGGCCGATCTGCTGCTCGGTATTGCCGTATACCCCTGGCAGCGGATCAACGTACCCGGCGCCGCACCCTTACCGGGGTACGATGCATGGAACGGAAACGATCTCGGCGCCGCCCGCTCCGTGAACTATGCTCTGTATTTGCTCTATGCCACGAACGACCTCACGTTCGGCCTTGGCGGAACACGTGTCGCCTATCACGTGGGACCCGAACTGCAGAGGACCGTGGCCGCGCGCAACAGCGCGCCGACGATTGAGGAGTATCTCACGGAAGGGTGGTCCTTCATCCGGTACAACAACGGCATCATCCTGTTCAGGACCGAGTTGGACTGGTTCAACAAGGTAACCCGATACCAGCGGTCTGCAAATGGGACCTTCTTCGGGACGCCCGAAAACGTAGACGGGAGCGGAAGCGTGTTCGCCTCGGACTATGTGGAATCCTGGCGTTACATGGCTGAACTCGGAGTCTTGCGCGGACCGGTATCCGCACGGATATTCTACTCTTTCATGCCCGGGCCCGACAGGAGACACGGTATCCTTATCGACAGACAGCCGTTCATTCAAGATGAACCCCGGGCCGCGTTCGGCGTTTTCGAACCCTACTCGATTCTTCTCTCGTACTACTTCGGCGGGGGTGTCAACGCTCCGGCGCACATCAACGACGCGGCCGTCTACGCCGGGAAAATCGATTACATGTTGGCGTCGAACCTGGTCGTGGAAGCATCGGTCCTGAAGGCATACCGCACCTCGCACGGATACGGCTGGGGATACATCCGTCCGAATACCGCAGCCGGACATTTCGGTTCAATCGACTACATCGACTACAACGTGCCGGGAACCTTCACCAACCCGTCCCCCGCGATCCCGGAGGGCGATCTCGGGTGGGAGTTCACCGCAGGCATTACTTGGAAGCTCCTGGAGGAGTTTCTCGTGAGTGTGCGGATGGCCTATTGGAACCCGGGGAGATGGTTCAACTATGCTTGCATCGACAGGGCGGTGCCGAGCTGGGATATTCCCGCGGCGGCGAACAATTGGGGCATCAACCCAAACAGAGACATCGATTCCCTGCTCGGTCTCGAGATACGGCTTTCAGGAAGCTTCTGATGCGGGGACTTGACTTATTCGCCACACGTTGAACAATAGGGAGGAGACACTGAAGTTTGTTACACTTTCTTCTCGGACGGATACCACGGTGTGCCCGCCGGCAGACCGGCGGCCGGGCGTGGCGGCGAGTTTCGGAGTCCCCCGCGTTTTTTTGCCGCCCGTCGAGAGGATGTCTCCAGAATGATCCCGGAGAAAGGGGCGAAACCATGACAAGCAACTCAAACAAAGGTCGTACCAGGCCGAGCGTTGCTCAGGCGCTTGCCACCCTGACGCTGTTCACGGCAACATCGATTCTCTTCCTGTTTTCACCCGTAACGGCTCTCGGTCAAGGAATGCCGCCGCGCGGCGACACCTTGATGAGAACCAAACCGCTGACAAAGCCCCCATTAACCGACACACAGCGGCTGCGTCGGGATATCGTCAATGCAACGAATCCCGTAACGGGGACGATAAATGTCCAACAGTTTAAGGTCCAGACGAGCATCCTTCCCGGTGAACCAACGGCGTCGACACCTGTGACAACGCAGTACTCTACGCAGGGAACAGTGTTTCCGGACGTGACTCCCCCGGATAAACCTCCCACCGTTGTGAAATCCGGGAAAAAGCAAGGTTCGATTCTCCCATAGTCCTGTCGGCCAAGTGGAGTTATGACCTTGCGATACTGTTGTGGGGTAGACGACACTGAGGCGGCGAAAATGAGCAGTAGCGACAGGTCCTCTGCGAGCCTTTGTGAGGTCATTTCTCAGGCAGGTTGAAGTAGTGATCTGCCCGTTTGATGACATTGACAAGGTTCAGGTATGCGCTATCGAGTGACGAAACTGGAGAGGCCCGAGGGAGGGGCATTGACTTCAGACCGTGTTATGCGGGGGATCCCGTTCTGAGGGATGAGAAGGCACGTTTATGTGCTGCGCACGTTAACAAATCTTCACTCTCGTGTAGAAGTATCACGACTAAACAAAAGGAGTGTTGACATGCCACCGGAACTACAAGGACAGAGTTTTCAGAACGGCTTGGTCCTTATCTATGCAAGCCGATTTCCACTTCCAGCGAATCCGGAAAAGGAGACCATCCCGACTCACACCGGCCCTTTTTCCGGCACATTTGTGGTGGATGTGCCTACGACGACCAAGTATGTACATATTGCCGTGGAGGCGGTGAGTATGTCGTTTGGTACTCCTGCCGGTACTGCACCCGACCAGCTGGCGAGAATCGGGTTCGAGGTTAAGAACCGAGACGATTCCAATGCCCAGCTGGCCCAAGGAAAATACAAGTTCGATTTGAAGGCCCTTCTGCAGAACGGTCCTCAACACACGCCTACGGGCAAATGGACCTTTATATTCTGGATGGAAATGTTGTGCTTTGGTGAAATTCCCAAGTAATCCCACCATAAAAAGAAGGAACTGATCCCTGGGGGGCGGGCCGCCATGTGCGGCCCCCACGGAATTGAGCTGCAGCGGACCTTCGTTTCACCTTCCCACTGCACGGCCTCACCCCGCTACCGCGTGTCCTGACGGGCCCCCACGGCATCTCGGCCTGACCTCACTGAATCAAGTATCCGGGCCAATTCTTCCAGTCCGTCCATAATCCGGGGCGAGGGCCGGGCCATGAGATCCGCGTCGAGGGGGTGGACCCTCCCCTTCTTGACCGCGGTCAGTGCGCCGTGTTCCTTCCAAAGATCGATGCATTGGTCCCCGACGCATTCCTTGTTCAAGACCAGTATGATATCGGGGTCCTTCTTCATGACCTCCTCGATACTGTACCTCACAAAGGGCTTTGGCGCGTCTTCCGCTATGTTGACTCCCCCGGCCTCGCGGATGAGCGCTCCCACGAAACTCTTCCCCCCCGCGGCCACAAGAGGCCTGGTGCCCACGGCAAAAAGGACGGTCGGCCTGTCCGATCCCGTAACTCTGACCCGTAGGGCTTTGAGCCTCTCATGGATGCCGGCGACGATCTCACGGGAGCGCGCCTCACGGTGGAGCAGGGTTCCCACCCGTGCGATCACCGAACAGATACCGTCGATGCTCACTGAATCGGCCACAAAGACGGGAATCCCCATCCGGGCAAGCCGCTCGACCACCTCTTTCCTCGTGGCCGACAAGTTAGCGAGCACCAGATCCGGCCGGGCGGCCAGAACGCGCTCGATGTCCGGGTTCAGGTATGCACCGATCTCAGGTACCTTAAGAGCCTGCCGAGGAACGTTGCACCGTTCCGTTCTCCCCACAAGCCGATCCCCCGCGTCCAGAGCAAAGACCATCTCCGTGAGA
>JAZDHD010000066.1:0-22458 GCA_043806215.1 Pseudomonadota bacterium
ATCCCGCGTCCCGCGGGATAGGGGCGCACCTGCGTGTGCGCCCAAATGCGGGCGGACACATAGGTCCGCCCCTACCGTAGCCCGGGCCTCCGTGCCCGGAACGCTCTGGTTCCAGTTCTCAGACTCGGTAACAGGAGCAGAATGTGCGACCGTAATTAGGAAACTGGGCACTAAGTCCAAGGCGGATCAATGAATCAATGGATCAACGCAACGTGAAAAAGGAAAAGGGGGACAAGCCGTGGTTCCGATTGGTACTCTTTCTCCTCCCCAGGCTTGTGACGTTCTATTTTCGGCTTCTGGATCTCACCACGCGCAAAATCCGGCTCAACCGGGAGTACGAGGAGGATGTTTGCAAGAAGAGGCCGTTCACCTGTGCGTGCTTCCACGGCACAATGCTCTATCCGGTCTACTACTGTAGGCGCTATCCCGGCGTTATCATGGTTAGCCGTTCGTGGGACGGTGAACTCATTGACAGGAGCATCCGCCGCATGGGGTATGACACCACGAGGGGATCATCATCCCGGGGTGGAAGAGATGCCCTCCATGAGATGATCGATATCGTCAGGGAGCGGAACTATTGTTCGGGGCTGGCAGTGGATGCCCCACGGGGCCCTTCGAGAAAAGTGAAGATGGGGATTGTCATCATCGCCAGGGAGACCGGTCAGCCCGTGGTGCCCTTGGTAAGCTGGGCCACCCGGCAGATACAATTCAAATCCTGGGACAAAATGATACTCCCGCTTCCGTTCAGCACCATCGTGACGGCATGGGGTAAGCCGACGGAAGCGCCGCCGGGCCTCACCAACGAGGAATACGAGCGGATCAGGCAGGAGATCGAAGACAACATGGTCGCGGCATCGGAACAGTGTGAGAACCTGGTCCGTGATTTGAAGGAAGGCCGGAAACCCGGTGAAGTGAAGATAGGCTGAGTGCCTGTCCCAAGACAACTGTTACAACTATGTCGGTCACCGAACGATCGTGAGACTACTCGCTTGGCCTTTGACCCGGCACTGAAGTACCGGGCTACTCTCAGCAGCCCCTGTCGGGGCAAGGAATCATGCACGTCCCGGAGGGACCGTATGAGAGTAGACCGGTCTTTCAAGGCCGGACTGGTAAGCCGGAACGATGAAAGATTTATTCTGCGACAGTCCCTAAGTGCTCGACCTTGGCAATCCGGGGACACGATTCCGAGTTTTACGAGGTCGCATGGCGCCACTCGTAAAATCGGATCATGTCCCCGGATTGCCGGCTGCCCCCATGGCTGTACCATTCACCCGGGAAGCCCGATGGATGATAGGCTTATTGGGGGACTGACCCTAATAATCCGATCTCTTCTCTATCCATGCACCTCGATATCGTATTGGCCGACTTCGATCCTGGTCGGCGCGGCGTCGATCTCGATGTCGAAACGCCATCGCCGTTTCATCTGCGCAGTCAAGAAGTCCAGCCATGGGCGGACGTCTTGGTTCACGGCCGTACCGGCGAGCGATTCCACACGGTCCATGTCTCTCCGTGAAGTCGGCCTGCGGAAGATACCCGATTGGAAATTCCACATCATTATCGAGCAGTCGTGGCTTCCGCTCACGAGAACGCGGCTCTCCGGATCGGTAGTGAGGCACGTGACCGGACCGGAATGCCCTTCCAGGGTTCCCCAGGGCCTTCCTTCCGGCATGATCCAGAGCCTCACCACCCGATCCCATCCGGCGGATGCCAAGACTCTGCCGTCATTGCTCACCGCAAGGGCCGTCACCACATTTGAGTGGCCCGTCAGTTTCTTGACCATGGTTCTTTCTGCCGCATCCCACAAGATGATGCCGTTGTCCGAGCTTCCACTTGCAATCATGTCGCCGGCGGGAGTGAACACGACGGACCGCACGGCCATTTGGTGGCCGTCCAGTGTTCCGAGAAGTCTTCCTTCGGGGATGCTCCAGAGCCTGACGGAGGCGTCGTCGCCTCCCGTGGCCAGTGTAGTGCCGTCCGGACTGAACACCGCAGAGCGGACCGCCCGGACATGGGCGTCCAGAATCCCGAGTAAGGCTCCATCGCGTATCCGCCACAAACGGCATCCGCCGTCATAGCATCCGACGGCAAGCAGCCTTCCGTCAGGGTTGAAGGCTGTGCACGCCACCCCTTTCCTGTGGCCGGTCAACACCTTGGCAGGAGCACCGTCGTGCGTGGTCCAAAGTAATACCCGGTCTTCCGCTCCGCATCCGCTTGCCAACATGGAACCGTCGGGGTTGGCTGCAAGTGCCGTCACCGGATGTCTGTGAGCGACCCATTTATTCAGAGGCTTGCCGCCGGTCATGGCCCACAGGCGGATGGTGCCGTCCCAGCCGGCACTGGCCAGCACGCTTTCAAAGTACGAACTGACGATCAGTTTGGATACTCTGCGGCCGTGAGCGGTGAACACGGCAAAAGGTTCATCGACAACACCGAGAATGGGTGCTTCACCCGTGCACTGAAGCGCCAGGCCGAGGAGCATGTCGAATCCCCCGCACTCCTCCCTGCCTTCCGGCCTCCATTCAACTTCGCCCAACCGCCTCAGCGCTCGCACCGACCATGTTGCCGGGGCCGTCTGCGCCAGTCGCCACAAGGTCGTCCAGTCTTGCCGGTCGTCGATGATTCCGAATGTGACCTCCCACTCGCGGGTCGTCATCTCACCCATGCGCCGGCGATGCCTCACTCCCGCAACCAGTTCCACCAGTTCCAGTCTACCCGCGCGGCGGGCCGTAGCTGCAATGCGTGAGCGGAGATCCTTGCCGCCGTGCTCATAGATTTCGGTCATGATACTCATGTCAAAGTCCAGGCTTTCGTACTCGTCCCATTGCTCCGTCAGAAAATAGAACAGCGCCCGGTGGCGGCCGTCAACCGGCTTCCAGCCTCTGCTGCACGCCATTTCCCGGGCTTTGGGCAGGCCGTGCTCAATAACCACCCGGCAGAGTGCGTCCTGAAATTGAGCATCGCCCGCCAACTCGTCCATGAAGGCCGCTGCCCGCCGCACTATGGCGGCATCGGGATCGTCTAAGGCCAGAGCGAGCGCATGGGCAAGTGCGGGGCCGTCGCCGGTGAGGAGATCCGTTCTGTCGTTTCTCAAGGCCGACAGCACTCGGACATTGGCGGGTTTCGAGGCAACGTAGCCCCCGGCCGTCATAGCCCGGTCCAACTCCTGGGACCTATTGTGAGCCCACATGTCTGAAAGCGCGTCGACGGCTTCCTGATTCTCGAGAAGCGGAAGGCACTCGCGTGCTCTCTGGGCGATGAGTTCATCTTCATCCGAGCAGGCCTGAACGAGAGGGGCTACGACTTCCGCTCCGGCTCGGCTTACGACGCGGGTCTCTGCGCATGCCAAGGCGGAAAGCACCATGGCCGTCGGAGGCTTCCGCGCTGTGATGCGTCGGCTTTCGATGACATGCCTCAATGCATCCATACGGTTGTCGGCCCACACAGAGGCCAGCTTATCCAGAGCATCCTCATTGCGGATTCGATTCAGACATTCCAGGGCTCTGAGGCGAATTGTCCCGTCAGGGTTCTCCAATGCCTTGACGAGCGGTTCGATCAGATCCGGGCCGCCCTCTGCGAGTCCGTCCGGATCTCCTGAATCCAAACACCGGAAAACGGCCAAGTGAGATGCAAACCGGGGAACGAATCCCTTTTCGGTGAGGAGTGCCGTCAAACGCGGCTCGCGGGTCGTGCACCACACCTCGTACAAGGGGGAGACTGTTCCGCTCTCGGCCAGATTCTTGAGGGTCTCGACCAAGGAGTCCTGAAGGGCCTTTGCGTCTTTGTCCGTCATAATCCTCGCCAACGCACCGAGGGCGGCGGGTGAACCGTCGAGGGCGAGTTGTTCCAGGTCCGCGGGAGTGAGGATCTGAGTTTGTCTATTCCGAGGCATTGGGAAATGTCCAAATGGGATTTGTTGTAAAGCCTAGTATACGTGCATGAAAACATCAATCCGTTTCAACGTCGGAGGGCGGGACGGCTCTCAGATCAGAGGCATTATTCCACGGAATTCTCGAAGATTGTACTGGAAATCCGCTCAGGACAGGCATTCTGCTCGTCGTTCATGAGCAAACGGTTTCGCTCTTTATCGGTAGGCGTCTTTGCGGTGGTTCACCGCGGTGATATTCACAAGGAGGTTCTCGTCATCAATTTCGTAAAGAATGCGATAACGGCCCTGGCGAACTCGATAGCCGCCACGGTGAAGCTTCTTGACTCCCGGCGGTCGGGGATTGTGAGCAAGTTGGTTGATCCGGTTCCGTATCGGGTCGCGATATTCCACGGGAACTGATTCGAGGGCCTTGAGCACTTCTCTATGGATGTTAAGCCCGTACACAGTTCAAGTCCATCCGAGGCGCTTCCGGGCTTCTTCCCAAGGTATGAGTTCGTCTTTGCCCTCTTTCAGTCGGCGAAGAGCTTTGAGGTGATCGATGAGGTCACCCCTGTCTTCAGGATCATCGAGAGCTTCCCAGGATGCCCGGACATCCGGGTCGGCAAGAATCTCGCGGGCTTCCGGATCCAGGTCCTCAATGGAGTCGAATAGTGGAGCTACTGACATTTTGTCTCCTCCTTGACCAGAGAATAGCATTCCGAGGCAGCGCACGCAATTACGGATGTACGGAATAGGCGAACTGACCGCGTCCGGCAAACCCAGGGGTGACTGCACTTCTCGGTCGTGGGGGGGGGATCGCACCTTGTTTGAATCCTTTCAGAATGGGAGGGCTGAAGAGGCGAGGCCCCGATGGAATTGTGGGGCTCCGGATGTCATGGATGGTCAATCAGACGCAGTTCATTGCTGATCCAAGGACACCGATGACGCGGATTGGGCCCGACCCTCCGACAGCCATTTTTTCAGACTCTGGATGGTCTCCCTTTGGGAACGGCTTATGGGAACCTGGTTGGAGAGTGCCGCCAGAATGTCTTCCGTGGTGAAATCCCTGCCGGGCAGGTCCCGGTCGCCGAACGCACGGTACATGCCGTCGATCACGGCCTGCTCTATTTCCGCACCCACATAGCCTCCCGAGGCTTCCACCAGTGCGTCGAGATCGTATCCTTGGACCGGGCGCTTGCGTTTACGAATATGAACCTGGAAGATCTCCCTGCGTTCGGCCGCAGTCGGGAGGTCGAGGAAAAAAATCTCGTCGACGCGGCCTCTCCGCAACAGTTCGGCCGGCAACAAAGAGATGTTGTTGGCGGTTGCCACGACAAAGACCGGTCGAGTCTTTTCCTGCATCCATGACAGGATTCCGGCCAGAACCCGCATGGATGTTCCCGCGTCGCCTCCTCCGGTGGAAAGCCCCTTTTCAATTTCGTCGATCCAGAGCAGGCAAGGTGCCACGGTTTCCGCAAGGGAAAGCGCGCGGCGGGTATTCTCTTCCGATTGGCCGACCAAGCCGCCGAAGAGAGCCCCCAAGTCCAGACGTATCAACGGAAGCCGCCAGAGACCGGCTATCATCTTGGCCGTCAGCGACTTCCCCGTTCCCGGGATGCCGATGAGTGCAATACCTTTCGGCGAGGGGAGGCCGTAGTCCCGTGCTTCTTGAGTGAATGCCCGGTCACGCATCCGAAGCCATTCCTTGAGTTGATCCAAGCCTCCTACGTCCGAAATGGTCTCCGATGGGGAGAAAAACTCGAGGGCTCCTGATTCCCGGATCACTTGCTTTTTTTCCTGGTTGACCAGGTCGATGTCCCGTTCGTCAAGTCCTCCCTTTGATACGATGGCCTTGGAGAAAACCCTCCTCGCATGGTTCGTCGAAAGCCCCAGAGCCGCGGCAAGGAGCTTTTCCCGTCCCTGGGGAGTCAGATTGAAGCGGACCCCCGGAGCAGCGGTAAGCGACGAGAGAATCTCGTCCAGTTCCGTTATGCCCGGCGCAGGGAATTCCAGTTGCACGGCATCATCCTTGAGTTCGTCGGGGATGCGCCAGAACGGCATGGTCACGATGACGGTCTTCCTGGAAAACTTGAATCTCTGAGCGAGATCACGGAGTTTGCGCACCACCCTGGGTTGGCCGTTCCAGCACTGATGAAAATCAAGCAGGACGAACACCGAATCATCCGGCAGGTGTTCCAGGGCCGTGAGCGCGCTGAGCGGGTCCTTAGCCGTGGGCGGAGTCCCCGCTCCAAGAATCAGGCGGAAGAACTCGCCGTGATCCCATGCATAGAGCCTGCGTTCGGTCTTCTTGCAGACATCCGTAATCTGCTCAAGAATGCATTCCTCTTCAATTGAGGCAATACAGATAAGCGTGAATCGCGATCGCAGGAAGATCTCCAGGTTATTCCCAAAATCCATCGTAGTACCCTCTATCCGATTCCAGTTCGGCCCCGGATTCTTCACGGGGCCTTCGGAAACCGGCCGGTTCGATACGATCCGCGTCAACGACACGAGGCGGACCTACACCGCTTACGGAGATGACGCCCGCTGCGTCAATGATGATTTCACCGTCGGGAGTCCGTTCAATATCGCACAAGCGGTACCGGTCCGTCACCAGATGAACGGTCTGGTTGGTGGAACCCCGGAGTCCCCCGGCGGCACGCAGATCCCTGATGTAACGTCCGGCGATCACCACGTCGACGCTTCGGAGAATCCGTTCTCCTTGGGGAATGGATCTTGCCTCAGGCAGCGAATAGCCGGTAAAGAGGATCACCGAGAGACCCGTTCGGATGCGCAAAGCAGCGACCAGACTCAGCAAGGCTTCCGGTTGCTGGAGAGGCTCGCCTCCGCTGATCGTTACACCCTCTATGGTCTCACGGATTGCCGCGATATGTTCCGTCACGGCTTCCACTGAAACCTGTAGACGTGGTTCGCAGGTGTGCGTCGCGGGGTTGAAACATCCGGGGCAGGCCAGCGTACACCCTTGGAACCAGATTACCGCACGGTTGCCGGGGCCATTGGCACGGCTGCAATCAACAATGGCGTGTAAGTTGAGAATCGCGGGACCCTCCTTCGATGCTTCACGTACCAGTCTACCTTGTCTCCGGCTCAAATTCCAGACCGGTGATCGCTGCAAAGTCTATTGCTTTCCTCGGCGATGTGCGGCATGGAAAACGGAGATTCGACGGATTGTTCCCTCAACTATTGGGAACAGGCGGCCTCATGAATCGAAACGGGAACCTCTTTCGGGAGGGACGTGCCTGGAGGTACTGACCACCGGATGGGAGAGAAGCCGGAAGACGGCTCAGCCTGACGGAGCCCTCCCGGCCAGCCGTAGGAGGCCGTAAGACGTGGAGAGAAAAGAAGTTGCACGCAAGGGGGGGCGTGATATATGAAAACCAGTCACGGGACTATTCACGGTGTTCAAAGGCACCAAGATCGAGACAGCCAGGCAGATCGGGAACGCTGTGCCTCCATTGTTGGCGGCAAGAGTAGCCGACGCCGTATATGAGATGTTCATGGGCCGGGGCTGATCATGGCCGGGATAGCATTAAGGAGGACTACATCCGTGGAATTCGAGACGAGATTCGATTGTTCGGAAGTGGACTGGAACAGCGTTGCCGAAATGTTGAAGCGGGTTGGGATGGCATATTACGAACCGGAGGTCCACAAGAGAGCATTCGAAAACAGCCATACCACGGTGTTTGTCTATCGGGGTGGTAGACTGGTCGGGTTCGGCCGGGCAATCTCGGACGGTGCGTATCAAGCGGCAGTCTATGATGTTGCAGTGGTTCCCGAACTCCAAGGCAAGGGTATCGGAACGTCCATCATGAAAAGTATCCGGTCCCGGCTGCCCCAGTGCAACTTCATCTTGTATGCCTCGCCGGGCAAGGAAGACTTCTATCGGAAGCTCGGTTGGCGGAAGATGAAGACGGGAATGGCTTCTTTCGGGGATGCAGAAGAAAAGGCGAAGAAAGGATTCACGGAATGAACCGCAGCGTAAATTCTCTCTGCCGTGAAAGATCGGGACGATTTCTTCGGAACTGACTCCCCGGCCTGACAGACGGTGCCCGTACATGTCCTCCGGCCTCCGTGAAGGAATTGGACGGCACTTCCCGAAGTTCGAGAGAACAAGATCTCTTACGGTTTCCGAATGGCATGCGGGAATCAAAATTTGACGAGGTCAGCCAAGATCTTCAGTCTTCTCTTGCGAGTCTTCTTGCCGTAACCGTTGGTCTTCTTTCTTACTATGACGGTATGGGAGGGGTCTTCAGGCGTCGGATCGTGGATGACCTCATCAAATCCATCAGTCCGAATACCTCTTACACTCAGCCGAGCCATTAACATGTTGGGAAAGGATCTCTTGATTTCGGCGAGATTGACCAGCCTTTCGAGATGAGCC
The DNA here is from genome assembly GCA_043806215.1 of Pseudomonadota bacterium. Taxonomy (GTDB): domain Bacteria; phylum Desulfobacterota; class Desulfomonilia; order Desulfomonilales; family Desulfomonilaceae; genus JAVHLK01. The sequence continues at coordinate 8,268 of JAZDHD010000066.1, forward strand.
GAAATCTCGTCCGGGGTGAATGCCTTAGAGGTGATTTCTCCTTGTTCGAATTAATCTGGAAGAATTCGTCTCAAGACAGCATCGCTATCGTGGATTTCCATATCCCCGGATGTCACACATCACAGCCAATCAAGAAGCATGTTCAGCAAGGATCTGTCGGGTATTTCCCCACGGTACTCACCCTCCAGCCAGTCCTCCATGTTTTCCGAAGGACAGACCAAATACGAGACGACGGGTACGCCCGATTCCATCACAAACTCCAGTTCGAGTGCCTTGCCGTCGGATTTCCACTCAAATTGGATTGCACCGTCTCCTCCCGGGAAGACTAGGGGCTCCGGCAAAGCTTTGCCGTGACGTCGGCATAGCCGGAGAATTTTCAAGAGCAACACCTGACCGTAATCAATGGTTTCTTCTGAAGGCGGAATTCCCCCATAGGTGTCCCAGTCGGCTTCCAATGCTCTGAATGACTCAAGTTTTCGGCCAACCGTCGGGTAGTATACGTCCAATTGCCGCCTCTGCCTCTCCAAGAGCACCAGTCTCTGATAGGCTATAAACGTCTCGGAATCCGTTTCCCGGTGAATCCTTTCCATACCACCGAAACGGTCCGGTTTGAACCTAACGACTCAGATCCCTGACCAAACTCAGGCCGCGCCGCCTAGTGCAGTAATATAGCAGAATATGACGGGGAACGAAAGCGCCGGTGAGATCGGCCTTGAGTCAATCCGTTCACAGGCAGTGTGTATGGAAGAATCGGCGTGCTGGTTTACGATAGGAGGCCGGAACAATTCCAAAGACCTCCCGGGGAATCCAACGGGAGCCGAACAATTGGAGTCCATCCAAATGGCGGTACCACATCGATATCGCTGGAGTTGTCACGCCTGCGGAAACCTCCGGGACGTAGGGTATTGTGGTCCCTTGTCCGAGGTTGACCATCAGTCGGTTTCCGAAGTATGTTCACACCGACCATCCGGACTGCCCGTGATCGGGGAAGCCCCGGAAACGTGTCGATAATCAAATGCCGGAAGGGCTCAAGGAGCAGACATGAATACGGACAAACCCTCACAAGACAGGCTTGCCGTGCTGATTGACGCGGATAACGCCCAGCCTTCCATCACGGACGGGCTCCTTGCCGAAGTCGCCAAGTACGGCGTGGCAAGCGTGAAGCGTATTTATGGCGACTGGACCACCCCCAGCCTGAGCGGATGGAAGTCGGTCCTGTTGGAGCATTCGATCCAGCCGATACAGCAGTTCCGTTACACCGTGGGAAAGAACGCGACGGACAGCGCAATGATTATCGACGCAATGGATCTGCTCTACGCCGGACGCTTCGACGGATTCTGCCTTGTATCCAGCGACAGCGATTTTACTCGCCTGGCCTCCCGGATCCGGGAAGGGGGACTGCTGGTATACGGATTCGGAGAGAAGAAGACTCCCAAACCGTTCGTATCCGCGTGCGACAAGTTCATCTTCACGGAAGTTCTTAGGTTCCGCGAGGATGCCGAACCGGCCGCCAAAGCAAGGAGCGGGAAGGAATTGAAAGGAGACACCAAGTTGGTCAACCTGCTCCGAAGTGCCCTGGAAGCCGCGTCCGACGAAAGCGGGTGGGCTCACTTGAGTGCTGTGGGCAGCAATGTTATCAAGCAGGCTCCTGAGTTCGATCCCCGCAACTACGGATACGGCAAGCTTGGGGCACTCGCTGCCGCGACCAATCTCTTCGAGTTCGACAAAAGGCTTCAGAGCGACGGGCAGTCCACCGTGATCTATATCCGTGACAAGCGGAAGAAGACCAAATAGCGGGGCGGCGAAAAATACGTCTCGCAGCCGGCTCGGGTGCAGGCAATACGAAGATCCGGGCACGGAGGCTCAGGCTACGGTAGGGGCGGATCTATGTGTCCGCCCGCATTTGGGCGCACACGCAGGTGCGCCCCTATCCCGCGGGACGCGGGATGGGACGGGCGTCTCTGCCCGTCATCTTTAAGGGCGGGCCTCGCTGCCCTCCGTCTTCCCGGCGCAGGCCGGGATCCAGGAAGATGAGACTGGCTCCCGGCCTACGCCGGGAAGACGGTTCACCTTCTGCGACCGTAATTAGGAAACGAAGCACTAAGGGTCTGTCCACAATTAACCGTATCGGTTCCATCCGATGGTGCGGGCTGCGGCAACGTAGGGTGCGGGGTTTACCCCCGCCCTTTTCTCAGTTCCAACGCGGGCGGGGATAAACCCCGCACCCTACGCAGGCAGTGTTAGCTACCCTTGAGCGCCGAGCTGTCCTTGGACAATTGTGACACTTATTCTGGGACAGTCCCTAAGGGTCTGTCACCAAATAGGCCCATCATCCCTCGGGCCTCTCGGTTAAGTGGTATGGCCGTGGGGGCCGCCGGCAATCGGGGGACATGATCCGATTTTGCGAGTGACGCCATGCGACCTCGCAAAACTCGGAATCGTGTCCCCCGATTGCTACTTGCAAGTTTTGTTTTGGCGCAGACCCTAAGAGGGACTAGGCAACCGAGAAGACGTCCTCTGCGTGAAACCCATCGGGTTCCGAGGAGCAGGAATTTTTCTTGACAGAGAGAGCCTGAGGGGCTAGAGTTTTGTGGAAAGAAACCAATTCTTAGGACAGAACATGTCCGCAGGCATACCGCCCTCAACCGGGTAAGGCCGGGATAACAAGGAGGATCCGCCATGATGGAGTTCAAATACTCCGACCCTGCTCGTGAAATGGAGGTCTACGGATACGATTCGGTGGTGAAGAGCGTGTGCAGAATGTGCCACGGAGGATGCGGCGTCCTCGTCTATGTGAAAGACGGGAAGGTCAAGAAAATCCTCGGGGACCCGGACTGCCCAATCAACCACGGAACGTTGTGCACGAAGGCCATCGGCTCGATTCAACTGGCCTATCACCCGGACCGCTTGACCCATCCGGTGAAGCGGATCGGTCCCAAGGGGACCGGCCAATGGGAGCGCATCTCGTGGGATGAAGCGCTGGATGCCATTGCAGAGCGCATTCTACACTACAAGGAAAAATACGGGGCGAAATCCATAGTCCCAGGTTATGGCACGGGGAGAGACAACGAAGCTGTTGTCTACCGGTTCGCAAATGTGCTCGGCACTCCCAATACCCTCACGGCGGGCCACTTCTGCTACGGCCCTCGGCTGGCCACCACCATTTCCACCTGCGGCACCAATCCCGTGGTGGACTATGAGAACAACCCCAAGTGCATCATGGTGTGGGGCAACAACCTGGTATTCAGCAATCCGGACTCGTACAAGGGCGAACCCTTTTCCGTAGCGCTGGATGAAGGTGCCAAGCTGATCTGTGTGGACCCGAGGCTCACCCGCATCGCGGCAAGGGCGAACATATGGCTGCGTCTGAGGCCCGGGACCGATACCGCCCTGGCGCTTGGCATGTGTAAGGTCATTATCGACGAAGATCTCTATGACAAGGAATTTGTGGAAAATTACGTGCATGGGTGGGAGGAATTCGTCGAACACGTCAAGGAATGGCCGTTGGACAGAGTGGAACAGGTCACCTGGGTTCCCGGGGAGAAGGTTGCGCAGGCCGCTCGGCTGTATGCAACCACCAAACCCGCGGCAATCCAATGGGGAGTGGGAATCGAGATCCAGGCCAACCTGACGAACAACGACCGCAGCCTCATCGCTCTCATGGGCATTACGGGCAACCTGGACGTTCCCGGCGGGCAAATGCTGTATCAGACTCCGGCAGTACGCAATGTGGGGACGTTCGGCGCACACCGCATGCTCTCAAAGGAAGATTTCACGCAACGTCTCGGCGGCGACCGGTTCCGTCTCGCATCGCGCTTTGCCATCATCAATCCCAAAGCGGTCTGGGATGCGATACTGGACGAGGAACCGTATCCGGTGAAGATGCTCTTCCTGATCAGCACAAATCCCCTCCTGACCAGGGCAAATGCAGCGGAAGTGTACCGGGCCCTTAAAAAGGTCGAATTCATGGCGGTGTCGGATTTCTTTATCACGCCTACCGCGGCGCTGGCCGACATCGTCCTGCCCACCGCCACGTGGCTCGAAATGGACTACATCGCGGACTTTTGGAAACGCCACGGGTACATCCTGCCGAGGCGTAAGGTAATCCAGGTGGGTGAATGCCGGTCGGATCAGGACATGCTCAACGATCTTTCCCATCGGATAGGACTCGGAGAGTACTGGTGGCCCGATTTCGAGCAGGGACTGGATCACATCCTGGAACCCATGGGGATCACGTGGAAGCAGTTCAAGGAAATGGACTATGTCCGGGGCGAGGTCAAGTACCGCAAGTACAAGACCGAGGGTTTTTCCACGCCGACGAGGAAATTGGAGATCTATTCCACGGTATTGGAGAAGATGGGGTACGATCCTCTGCCCACGTTCCACGAACCTCCCGGCAGTCTTTACAGTGCTCCGGAGCTGTACAAGGAGTACCCGTACATCCTTGTTTCCGGACGACGCATACCGGTGTTCTTCTGCTCCGAGGGTCGGCAGATCCCATGCCTTCGGGAGCTTCAAAAGGACCCAATCGTGGAGATACACCCCGACGTTGCCGAGAAGGAGGGGATCAAGGAGGGAGACTGGGTGTCCATCGAATCCCCGAGGGGCAAGATCAGGCAGCGGGCAAAGATCTTTGCCGGCATGGATCCGCGGATCATCTTCGCTGAACACGGCTGGTGGTTCCCGGAGGCGGAGGATCCCCAACGCGGATGGCAGGAATCCAACGTGAATATGCTGACGGACAACAGCTATGAAAACTGTGATCCGGCAATGGGAGGAACGGCTATCAGGACGCTGCTCTGCAGGATTTCTCCGGAGCTATCATGCCGGCGAGGGCATACCGAAACATGAAAGTCTTTGCCAGCCGGCAGGCCCTCCGGGGCTTCGCCTCGGAGATTGGGCATGAAGAACGCACATTGCGCCATAATTGGGAGGGAGACTCTATCTCCCCCCCAAGCCCCCCCATACGTGGCCCGAAACAGCTCAGCTCCATTCGGGAGACATCATGGAAACATCCACAAGAGAGGTCGGACAAGTGAATAAGTATGCACTCATCATAGATCATGAGGCTTGCTGGGGATGCAAAACCTGTGAAGCGGTTTGCGCACAGGAGTATGAGTTCGCGAAGCGGTACTTGAGGGTATCGGAGGAAGGCCCCACGCCGGGCGACGGCATGACGGACTACACCTACAGCGTCAACGTTTGCCGCCACTGTGACGATCCTCCCTGTGCGGAAGCATGCCCGGAACAAGCGATTACGAAGCGTGAAGACGGCATCGTGATACTCGATGCCGAGGCATGCACGGGATGTCAAAGCTGCATCGAGGCATGTCCCTACGATGCGCTGTGGTTCGACGACAATACGCAGAAGGCCCTGAAATGCAATCTCTGTCATCACAGGGTGGATAAGGGGTTGATTCCGGCCTGCGCAGCCAATGTCTGCCTTGCCCACTGTATCTATTTCGGTGATCCTGAAGCCGTCGAAGCACAGATCGAGGGGAAGCGGAAGAAACGCCAAACTCGATGACCGTTTTCGTCTCGTTCCCGGCCGGCCGGAGCCTCCGGAGTCTCACCGTGTGAAGGGGCGGGCCCGGGGCCTGCCCGACGGCTCACAGGCTCGTTTTGCTTCGGATCGACGCATGGAGCAGCGTACGGAGCATTGAAGCGGGAGCCTCATGAGAAAAGCGTTGACAAGGTATGCCGGCAGGATTAAGGATAGGCGGATTCGGTTATCTAGGGAAGGGAGACCGCCTTGCGGATTATGTGAGTCCGCCCTCTTAGGAGTTGTTGCCTCATGATCAAGTCCATGAACAGTGCGTGGTGGGTGCAAAAATGGAGCGAACTGCACCCGGAAAAGACTGCCGTCGTCTTTGAGGAAGAACATATCAGCTACCTGGATCTCCACGGGAGAGCGAACAGAACCGCCTGCTGGCTGCAATCGCTTGGTATCGAAAAAGGGGACCGGGTCGCCGTGATTCTGGCGAATTGTCCGGATTTTATCGAGATTTACCTTGCATGTGCACGGCTGGGGGCGCTCTTTGTGCCGATAAATCAACGGGCAACCTCGCCCGAACTGGATTACTTTCTGAAAGACTCCCGCCCCAGGCTTCTGGTATTCGGAGCCGGAACCGCAGCTGCCGTGGAAGGTCTGGATCTGAACGGCTTTCGAGTACCACCATTGCTTGCCTCCGTGGAACCCAAGTTTTGCACCGGGGCCATTTTTGACTACCGCTCGGAAACAGCCGCTTTTGACGGCCGGAAGCCGTTCTTGACCCAGTCTCTTGCACCGGCGGACCCGGAGGAACCCCATGTGATTATGTATACCTCGGGAACCACCGGCCGACCCAAAGGAGCGGTGCTGTCCCACCGGAAGACCTTTTTCAACTGTTTGAATGCAGACATTTTTTTCAAGATGGAGCCCGACGACGTCATGCTCGTCATCTTGCCGCTGTTTCATTCCGGCGGGCTGTTCATTCAGGCGGCGCCCACCCTGTACAAAGGTGCGGCCATGGTCATCCACCCGAAGTTCGATCCAGTGAAGTTCTACAGGGACGTCGAACGATATCGCGTAACAAAGTTTCTGGGAGTTCCGACAGTCTTTAGAATGCTCCTTAAAGTGGAACCGGAAAACCGCGGGGACCTTTCTTCATTGAAGGTGTGCGCCGGCGGCGGTGAAAAGACTACGCCCCAGCTCTTTGCCGATTGCAGAAAAGCGGGCCTTGCCTTCAGACAGATAATGGGTCAGACGGAAACTTCGATTCTCCTGTGGGCATCGGAAGAAGACTCTCTTCGCAAGCCCGGCACCGTAGGGCGTCCCGTATATCATGCGGAAGTGGGCATTATCGACCGTTCGGGCCGACGGGCAAAGCCCGGCCAAATCGGCGAGATCGTCGCCCGCGGATCCATCATGATGAAAGAGTACTGGCAAGACCCGGCCAAGACCGAAGAAACCATCAGGAACGGGTGGTTGCACACGGGAGACCTGGCCAGGATGGACGAAGACGGATACTTCTACCTGGTGGACCGGGCTGCGGACATGTACATCTCGGGAGGTGAAAATGTGTATCCCGCGGAGGTGGAAAAGAAACTCCGCGAGCATCCCGAAATCGAAGACATAGCGATTGTGGGCCTGCCCGACGAAGACTGGGGCGAGATAGGTCACGCGTACATTATTCGCCGGGCCGGCTCCGTGCTGACGGAAGAGGAGGTTTTTGCATTCTGCAATGGAAGCCTCGCTCGTTTCAAGTGGCCGAAAAAGATCACTTTTGTGACGGAATTCCCCCGTACTTCCCTGGGAAAGGTCCGCAAGCAACTTCTCGCAGGGAAACAGCTCTAATAGATTTGGAGGAACCGGCAGCCCCCCGGACGGCGATAGGTTTCAACGTAGTGTCCGTCCCAGAACAAACCCTGCAAGCAGCAATCGGGGGACATGATCCGATTTTGCGAACGGCGCCATTGCGACCTCGCAAAACTCGGAATCGTGTCCCCCGGATTGGCGGCGGCACCCACGGCCATACCACTGAACCGAGAGGCCCGAGGGATGATGGCCGTTATTATTTGGTGACGGACCCTTACAACGGGAGTCGGCCCGGAGATCCAGCCTTCCCCAATGTCGAGAAGGTCTTCCGCCTCTCCAACGGATCGGATTGATCCGTTGGAGACCCGTCACGTGCGGATGAATCGGCGGCAATTTCTCCTTGTCCCGGTAACCTTTATTGACGCTTGTCGGCGGATCCGGTAATAATCATTACCGGTATAGCTGGTATGTGGACATAATGGTTACCGGATAGGGCCGCATGTTCGAGACGATCAAATCCATCATCCTGGACTTTCAAGAAACTCCCCTGGAGACCGGCGTGCAGCGTCGCCTGCGGATCGAGACGGTTCACGGCAAAGCCGCGGTCTGCATCGGAGTGCGCCGGGGCGGAAAGTCCACCTACCTGTTCCAGGTTATCCAAGGACTCTTGGACGGCGGAGTCCCGCGGCAGAACATCCTATACCTGAATTTTTTTGACGACCGACTCCACACCCTGCGGCAGAACAATATCGGGCTGATCCTCGAGGCCTATTTCTCGATCTACCCTGAGAAGAAAAACGCCGAAACGGTCTACTGCTTCTTCGACGAGATCCAGGCAGTCCAAGGGTGGGAGCCTTTCGTCGACAGACTGATGCGCACGGAGAAATGCGAGGTGTACCTGACGGGGTCGTCGGCCGGGATGCTCTCAAAGGAGATCGCCACACAGATGCGCGGGCGTGCACTGTCGTGGGAGATTTTCCCCTTCTCCTTCAGAGAGTTTCTGGACTTCAAGCGGATCGAAAGCGAGGGAGAACTTTCGACGAAGAAGCGACTCCTCATCCGGAATGCTTTCGAGGAATACTGGGAGACCGGAGGGTTTCCCGAGGTCGCCGGTCTCGGACGCCGTTTGCGGATCAAGATTCACCAGGAGTACTTCCACACCATCCTGTTTAGGGACCTCGTCGAGCGCCACGACGTTTCCCACCCGAGAGCCGTCGCCGATCTGGCCCACAGGTTGACGGACAACACGGCCTCACTTTACTCCATCAACAGCCTTGCCGGGTATCTCAAGTCGCTGGGCCACAGAGTTCCCAAATCCGCGGTGTCGGATTACCTGGAATGGTTCGAGGACGCCTATTTCTTGTTCACCGTACGGATATTCGACGCGTCTCAAGCGCGCAGAGACGCCAACCCCAAGCGGATTTATTGCATCGATCATGCGATGGTCACTTCGGTGTCGTCGGGAATCCTTGTCAACTCCGGTCATCTGCTGGAGAACCTCATATTCACGGCTCTCCGGCGTATTCACCCGGAGATCTACTATTACAAGACCAGGTCCGGCAAGGAAGTGGACTTCATCGTCCCCACACGAGGTCGGCCGCTGATGCCGGTCCAGGTGTGCGAGACTCTGGCGGAGCCGCAGACGCGGAAACGAGAAATCTCTGCCTTGAGCGAGGCGATGGCCGAGTTGAACTCAGGAACAGGAATCATCGTGACCAGGAACGAGGATGAGCACATAGTTGTAGAAGGCGGGACCATACGGGTTGTGCCGGCATGGCGGTTCCTCCTCGACTTGCCGGAATCCGCGGAGTAACTCAAGGATTGCAGCCAATGGGCGGGGTATGTGGGGGCCGCCGGCAATCGGGGACATGATCCGGTTTTGCGAACGGTGCCATTGCGGCCTCGCAAAACTCGGAATCGTGTCCTCGGATTGCTCGGGTTCCCTCCGTAGCGGTTTACTTCATGGTTTCTTTCGCGGCGGTCAGGGTGTTCTTCATAAGCATGGCGATGGTCATGGGGCCGACGCCGCCGGGGACCGGCGTGATGGCCGCGGCTTTTTCCTTGACCTCGTCGAAGGCCACGTCGCCCACGAGTTTGAAGCCCTTGGGATTGTCGGGAGCATCGACACGGTTGATGCCCACGTCAATGACCACGGCGCCTTCCTTCACCATGTCGCCCTTGACGAACTCGGGCACGCCGATGGCCGCGATGACGATGTCCGCGGCCGCTGATCGACCCTTGAGGTCCTTGGTCTTGGTGTGGCACATGGAGACCGTAGCGTTCATGTCACGCTGATCGAGCATGTTGGAGAGCGGTCGTCCCACGATGTTGCTGCGGCCGATGATCACGACGTCTTTACCTGCCGTTTCGAATCCGCCCCTCTTGATGAGTTCGATAACTCCCGCCGGGGTGCAGGGGAGAAATCTCACTTCGCCGATGCTGATGAGACCCACGTTGAACGGGTGGAAGCAGTCCACATCCTTCTCAGGGAAAATGGACCGCAGGATCTGAGTTTCGGGGATATGCTTGGGAAGCGGCAGCTGGCAAAGAATGCCGTGGACGCTCTTGTCCTTGTTGTACCCGTCGATCACCTCGAGCAGCTGGCCGGTAGACGCGTCCGCAGGGAGTCTTGACTCCAGGGACCTGATGCCGATGTACTCGCAGGCTTTCTTCTTGTTGCTCACGTACACCTTGGACGCGGGATCTTCTCCCACCAGAATAACCGCGAGGCAGGGTTCCAGTCCTTGGGCCTTCAGACCGAGGACCTCTTCCTTCATCTCGTCCTTGAGTAGCTGTGATACTTCATTTCCGCTAATGATCTTAGCCGACATGCAATCCTCCTTTTTACGATGATTCAAAAACGTAGTGACAGCCCGCCCTAAGAAATGACGGGCAGGGACGCCCGTCCCACGATGTAACTTAACCTCATTACTCTCTTCCGTAGGCCGGGCCTCCGTGCCCGGAACTCCTAATACGTACCCGTATTTCGGAAATCCTGCACTTGGACTAAGTGCTCTGTGGCACAAGTACGCTCACGAGTTCTCAAACACGCGGTAGCGTCCCGGCGTCTCTGCCGGGCGAAAACGGCAGCGACCCGGCGTCTCTGCCGGGCGATTGAGTAGAAGAAACCGGCACGGAGGCCGGCGCTACCAAAGCAGCCGTTGCTGCCTTGCATACGACACCGTATTGGGGAGCCGGAGCACTTAGTGTCTGTGTCTCTTGGTGATTCATTCGTAACTTCTCAATAAGTCCGGGCCATTTCCCCCCTCTTATCCCCCCGCAAGCGGGGGGAAGCGCTCCCTCCCTGCTTGCGGGGAGGGTCGGGGAGGGGAATTCTTGGAATTCGCCCGGGGTTTTTGAGAAGTTACATTCATTCCTCCAATGCAGCGGCAATCTTTGTGATGGCTGCGTTGATCTCCGGATCGTCGAGATTCGGAGGGCGGTTCTCCAGGTCCGCGTTGGCAATCTCCTCGGAGTAGGGGAGTATTCCCACCAGAGGGATACCGTCCAGATTTGCAGTGAGGAAGTCCTCCTCCCTCTTGTTGTGGACCTTGCTGCCCACCGCGGCTATCTTTTGGAGTCCGATGTCCTCGGTGAGTCGGCGGACCTTGGCGGCAGTCTCGATGCTCCTGCGACCGGGCTCCACCACGATCACCAGGCGGTCGACCCCCTGAGCCGTTCCACGGCCGAGATGCTCGATGCCGGCCTCCATATCCATGATGACGGCATCCTTTTCATAAAGCACCAGGTGACTCACAAGTGCCTTCAAGAGCACGCTTTCGGGGCAAACGCAGCCTCCGCCGCCTTTCTTCACGGTTCCCATGACCAGAACCCTGACACCGTCCTTCTCACGGCCCAACGCTTCCGGGAGGTCGTCCACCTTGGGGTTCATCTTGAAGAAACCGCCAACGGTGCCCGGTCGCAACCCTGTACGTTCGGTGATCAGCTCTTCCATTTTGGCGACCGGGATGAGTCCGGCAGTGTCAATGCCGAGAGCCGAGCCCAAGTTCGCATCAGGATCCGCATCAACCGCCAGTACCCTATATCCCTGCCGCGCCCAGTGCCGTGCGAGCAAGCTGCTCAATGTTGTCTTGCCAACCCCGCCTTTTCCCGATACTGCTATTTTCATGGTCTTCCTCGTCCAACGAAAATCGGCGTTCTTACTACACTCAAATTGCTCATTCCCGGTCGGAAAAGGAAGCTCATATGCCGGCCGCCCTAAGCAATTCCAGGACAGCCATCTGTCCTGCAACTGCCATGTCTTCCGCACTAAAGAACAGATCAGCGGTTTCGTCGAAGAGGACGCTCGCCTCGGCGGGAAACTCCTCGTCGCCCCTCCACACGATGCACGTGATGGGCAGGCAGGGGAAATAGGGAAGCTCTACGGCGGCGTCGCCGGATTGTAGGATTTTTCCTTTCAGCTTCTCGCCGGCAGCAACCATGGGAGACGGGTCTTCACCGAATACCTTGATCAGTATGTCTTTTGTTCTCAGGTTGAACGCGGGTTCATAGAAGTGTCCTTCCTTGAATTCCCGGAAACTCTTCAGCTTGCATGTGGGATGCCTGCCGTCGGCATTGTTGAGATAATGAATCGTCAGGATGGCAAGCCAGACGGGTGCCTCTTCACCGGTTTCCCTGATCGTGAACCGGTGCGTGTCAACGTTCAGCACGATGCTCCTGTCGAGATGAGGAATGATCAGCGAACGGCCCACCATTTCCGCTCGGGCTTTCTCTGCCGCCCGGCCGGGGTCCTTTCTGGCGAAGATCTCCAGCCCCAGCTTCAGAGCTTGTTCGTAGTTTTCCTGTGTGGGAAGTTCGGGTTGGGACAGGTCTTTGATGTTGAGCATAGTTTCGATCCGTTGCGGGGGAGGGCCGCATAGGCGCCAATTTTTATGTCCTTGGTCAGGAGGACACCTATCCTGAAGGACATTTCCTCTTGTTCCCCCTTTGAAAAAGGGGGCTAGGGGGACTTATGAATCAGAAAAATCTTCCCTAACCCCCCTTTACTAAAGGGGGAATCTGAGGATTCCGACAATTCCAGGTTAAGTTGGCGCTTATGGAGGAAGGCCGGATGCCGAAGCCCTCCACAACACCTCAAATGGTCAATCTCCGCACGTTTTCCACGTGTTCCAGGTCTTCGATGGATGCCACGCAGGGAAAATCCGCCTGGGAGTCCGTGTTCAGGAACAGTAGAGCCTCACCGCCCAGCTCCTGCCGGGCGAACTGGAAGTGTGAGATGTTGATCCCACAACTGCCCAAAGCGGTCCCGACCTGTCCGATGACGCCGGGTTTGTCTTTGCCGCGGATCATGAGCAGGTCGCCGGAGAGATCGAATTCACCGCGAAAAGCACCGTACCGGACCATCCGAGGTTCCGATTTGCCGAACAGAGTGCCTTCCACTACCTGTTCACGGGCCTCGGTCACGACCTTGTAGCGCAGCAACGAGAGGAAGTCTTCCGCGCGGCTCACTCTGGTCTCCGAAACGACGATTCCTCGCTCTTCCGCGACCATCGGGGCATTGACCTGATTAACGTCCTCTTTCATGATCGGCGTAAGCAGCCCGGTGAGGAACGATGTGGTGATGGGCTTCAGGTCCAATTCCGCGACATCTCCGGAATACTGCGCTTCCACACTCTTTATGCCGGTCTCGACAATCTGTCCCAGGAACAGTCCCAGCCTCTGAGAGAGATCCAGGTATGGACGCAGAGTTTCCAGGGCCTCGCCTGCAACCGCGGGTGCATTGACTGCGTTCCTAATGGTACCGTTGAGCAGGTAGTCCTTTATCTGATCCGCCACCGCCGTGGCGACGTTATCTTGAGCCTCTTTGGTGGAAGCTCCCAGATGCGGGGTACAGATAACGCGATCCGATCCGACGAGCCTCGTCAGCCCCGGCGGCTCCGATGTATAGACATCTATGGCGGCTCCGGCAACCTTTCCCGATTCAATGGCGTCCGCCAGGTCGTCTTCATTCACCACGGGTCCGCGGGAACAATTGACAATGCGTACGCCGTCGCGCATCTTCGCAATGTTTTTTGCGTTGATCAGACCCCGGGTCTCGTCCGTCAGGGGAACATGAAGGGTGATGAAATCGGCCTCCTTGAAAACTTCGTCAAGAGTCCCCAAGCGGACACCCATCTGTTTGGCTTGGTCTTCCGAGAGGAAAGGATCGTAGGCTAGAATGTTCATTCCCAACCCGGCGGCACGATCCGCAACGACCGCGCCGATCTTGCCGAGACCCACAACGCCCAGAGTCTTGTTCAGCACCTCGGTTCCGCCGAACTTCTTCTTCTCCCATTTCCCTTCCTTCATGGAGGCGCAGGCTTGGGGAATATTTCTGGCCAGGGCCATCATCATGGACACGGTATGTTCCGCGGTGGTGACCGTATTCCCGCCGGGAGTGTTCATCACGACGATGCCTCTCTTGGAGGCGGCGCGGATGTCCACGTTGTCGAGGCCGGTACCGGCACGGCCCACAACTTTCAGGTTGTCCGCGACGGCGATGACGTCCGCGGTAACCTTCGTGGCTCCACGAATAGCCAGCCCATGATACTGTCCGATGATTGCCTTAAGTTCATCGGGGCTGAGACCGACTTTTACGTCGACTTCGATACCCGGGGCATCGCGAAAGATCTGAACTCCCAGTTCGGAAAGGTTGTCGGATACGAGAACCTTCAACGCCTGTTCCTCCTTTGTTGCAGTCTGTGGTCGGCACCAGGTGCGGAAACCTGCCGATCCTGCCTCGATGAGGCCTGTGCGGGGGAAGTGTCATCCGGCAGGCATTCGCGGCGGCCGCAACGTCGGAGAGGAATCCGCCCCCACCGCCCACTGCCGGTCCGTCACGTTTGCTCCGCCAATTCAATGATCACTCGTAGGAATCCGGAATATCACTTCAAA